>NZ_JANSIY010000109.1:0-8435 GCF_047462295.1 Synechococcus sp. H60.3
CTGGCCCCGCAGCCAAGCTAGGTAGGCATCCCGCAGGGATCCCCCCACCCAGTAACTCCCCTGGGGCAGCCACTCTTTGGGAAAGGGCAGCCGTTGGTAGAAATAGGTCAGCAGCCACTCGGTCAGCAGGGCTTTGCTCATCGATTGGGTATAGCGGGGAGACTTCCTAGATGGATTTGAAGGGCTAGGATCCCCAGGCTGCCCACAATGGCTTTGGGGGATTTGGCCCTTGCTTGCCCAGACCTGCTCGCGGCCTCGCCGGATCCCTTTTGCCTAACGCTCCAGCAGTGAGCCGCCCACCGCCGCCGGCGCAAACGCAGGCGCTGAAGTGAGCAGATGGGGCCGCACCAGCGCCACCAGGCCGGCAATAAACAGGGGATCGGCATTTAGCGCTGGCACGCGGCGAAACTCGCGGATCCCAGTCTGGTGGGCCAGCTCCCGATACTCGATGTCGATCTCCTGCAAAGTTTCGATGTGCTCCGACACAAAGCTAATCGGCACCACCAGCAGTTGCTTTACTCCCTGAGCGCCCAGTTCCGGGATCACTGTCTCGGTGTAGGGCTGCAGCCAGCGCACGGAGCCCACTCGGCTTTGATAGGAGAGGGTGTAGCGATTGGGGCGCCCAACTTCGCGCCAGATGAGCTGGACACAGGCCTCCATCTCCTGCTGGTAGGGATCCCCGGCCTGGGTAACATAGCTTTCGGGAATGCCGTGGGCGCTAAAGAGCACGTGAACGCTTGCTGGATCTGCAAACGCATCCAACTGCTGCCGGATGGCCCTAGCCATGGCCTGGACATACTGGGGCTGATCGTACCAAGAGCAGATCTGGCGGCGCTCGATGCGAGCCAGCTCCGGATCCTCGGCCCAGAGGTGATCCAGGAGTTTGAAGCTGGAGCCGGTCGTGCTGATGGAATACTGCGGGTACAGGGGCAGCACCACCAGGCGGGTAATCCCGTCCGACTTGATCTGCTGCACCACGGACTCGATCAGCGGGTGCCAGTAGCGCATGGCCACATACACCGGCACATCGTAGCCCTCCGCCACCAGTTGGGCCTGCAGCTTTTGCGCCTGTTCAGCGGTGATGCGCCGCAGGGGGGATCCGCCCCCAATAGCCGCGTAGTTGCGCCGGGATTTGGGAGCTCGCAGCGTGGAGATAGCCCAGGCAAACGCCCCCTGCAAAAACGGAAAGGGTAGACGGATTAGCTCCGGATCGGCAAAGAGGTTGTAGAGAAAGGGCTGCACATCAGCCTGGGTCTCTGGTCCCCCCAAGTTCAGCAGGAGCACGCCGCTTTTGGACATAACAAAGCTCAATATCCTTCTCTATCCACTGTAGGCGGTCTTATCCCACCTCCGGAAAGTGGCCTTAAGTTTTTTGCAGCCCTTCTCATTAGTCCAACCCAACAGCCAAAAAGGGGATCCCAACTCACACTGGGATCCCTGCCGGCAGCACACCCTCCTTCCAGAGGATTTAGAACTCTCGACCGCGGTAGACCCGCTGCAGCGCCAGCTTGACGGGATAACGATCGAGATCGGCCAAGTTCAACTTCAGACGCAGCGTATTGAGCAGCCTCCAGTAGGGGGGCACAAAGACTCGTTCGGTGCCCAGTTCGGGGAAGGGCTCGCCCGCTGCTGTTTCCACCCAGCAGCCGCGGTAGCGAACCGGCTGAGCTCCCCTGTGAAGCGCGCGGAGAGGGTGGCCGGGATCGACCGTCAAGCCGCGAAACTGGATTGCCCCTGGACGAGAAGCTTGCCGGTAGCACAGGTAACGGGCCCAAAGCTGGGCCAGCCCCTCCGGCAAAGTCTCAGGACGAACGTGGAAGCGCTCCGGCAGCAGGCGGTCGTTGAAAAAGCCGACAAGTGCAGACCAAGCTTGCCAGAGAAAAGCTCCCAAGAGGCGAGCAGAGAGAGATGGCAAGATCTTCATGGCAGAGGCCAAAAATCACTGTGGGTGGGAATTGCTGTCGATTATATCAACCCCGATCCTGCAAGATGCTCATCCTAAACAGTTTCCCTCTCACTGGGAAGCAGAGGCGAGCTTGCGGCTAAGCGCGTTGAGCCAGCCAACTTCATCGACTACAATAAGCGCAATGCTTAGGTGCCGTTTAATAAATTCTGAAAGCGTACCAACGAGCAGACTCCAGAACCACTGCACTAAGGGGATCGACGGATTATGACCCGGCGCGGCAACATCACTCCCATGGATCGGCTGTGGGGATCCCTTCCCTACCTTTTGCCGTTGGTATCGGCTCTGCCCTTCGGCTTTGTGCCCTCTGGTTTGTTTCAATCTCTGCCAGGTTTGATCCCCATTTTTAGTCCGCTGCTGCGTTTGCTGCCTCTGGCCACGGGCTGGCTGGGCATGGGGCTGTTTTTTGCCCTACTCTTTTTCGTAATCCGCAACGGCCGCGTCGCCCATTTTGTTCGCTTCAACACGATGCAGGCGCTGCTGCTCAACATTGCCCTGTTTTTGGTGCAAGTGTTGATGCAGGTGTTCGCTATGCTCTTTGGCAGCCTTGGTTTGGCAGCGCTTGTTAGCATTTTGGCCACCACTGCCCTGCTTGGGGTAATCGCTGTCACCCTTTATGCTTGGGTGCAGAACGTGCGCGGTCACTATGCCGAGGTGCCGGTGCTCTCCGATGCCGCCTATGCTTGGATTCGCTACTAACAGTTCTCAAGTTGAGGGCTTGGTTGCTGATTTGACGACTTCACTGGAGCCTGAGCCGGCTGTTGCAGCTTTCAAGGATTGCAGGAGGCTGGGGTGCCGTCGGATTTGACCTCTGATGTTGGCCCAACCCTCACCCACCTGGACGCTTCCGGTCGGGTACAGAGGGTGGAAGTGGGACATCAGCCCCTGGCTGCCCGTCTGGCCACTGCCCAAGGGCAGGTACGTAGGCCAGAAAGGACTTTAGAGGCCATTTTGGCCGATCAAGGGCCCAAAGGGAATGTGGTGGAAGCGGCTCGGCTGGCCGGGATCATGGCCGCCAAGCGCACCGCCGAACTGATCCCGCTGTGTCATCCTTTCCCCTTGACCAGCATCACCACCGGAGTGGAGATGGAGGCTTTGACGGCGGTTGCAGTGGCTGCCCTCACCCTGTACGACATGGCCAAGGCTTTGGAAAAGGCGATGGTGATCGAGAATATCCGCCTGTTGCGCAAGTATGGGGGAAGTTCCGGGCCTTCTGGGTTCGATCAGAATAGACCGTCCCAGTGAGATGTTGAAGAGGTTGCACCAACCGGGAGGGCTTATCGGGATCGCGCTGCTGGCCGGGGTGCTGGCACTGCTCTGGCCAATGCTGCAGCGGGGCTACCCCATCACCCATTCCACCCACTTCAATCTCAATTGGACCTTCCAGTATCAGCGCCAGTTTTTCGGCGGGCAGTTTTACCCCCGCTGGCTGGAGTATTCCAACTTTGGCTATGGCAACCCCACCTTTGCCTTCTATCCGCCCCTGTGTATGGTGGCCACCCTGCCCTTTCGAGCCCTGGGGCTGGACATGCTCGGCTCTTTGGTGGCCAGCATGGGCCTAGCGATGGCGGTCTTGGGGCTGGGGCTGTACCTTCTGCTGCGGCAGGTGCTTCCTTGGGCTTTGGCGTTGGTCTTGGCCCTGCTGAGCATGGCCGGCCCCTATTGGCTGGTGGATATCTACCAAAGGGGAGCTATAGGGGAAGTGTGGGCCATTGCCGTCTCCCCCTGGGTTTTCTGGGCCTCGCTGCAGACGATCTGCCGGCTCCAGTCCATCTGGCCGGTTGCGGCTTTGGCCCTGAGCTATGGCCTGCTGGCGCTGTCCCACCTGCCCACCTTGCTGGTGTTGACCCTGATTTGGCTGCCTCTGCCTTGGGTGGTGGGGGGAAGGGATCCCTTCTGGCCCAGGGTGGGGCGCTGCTACCTGGGGTTTGGGCTGGGGCTGGGGTGGACGGCGTTTTATCTGCTGCCGGCCTTTTGGGATCAGCGGCATGTCCAGGTGGATTTTGTCAACTTTACCGACGAGTATACGCCCCACCATCGCCTGATGGTGAGCGGGCTCATGCAGCTGCAGCCGCGCTGGACAGAGCACTGGTTTGAGAGCAACCTGGTGGGGTACTGGGTTTGGATGGCGGCGGTTCTGGGAGGGGTTGGGATCCTGGTTTTTCTAGAATGGCTGGCCCGCCGGTCGGGGAGGAGTTTCTCCTGCCAGGAAAGTGGCGCTGCCGAATCTCTTGCCAGAGCCACCCTGCTCTACAGCCTGGGAGCCAGCCTGGTGGCGCTGCTGATGATGACGGATCTGCTGGCTTGGCTCTACGAGTGGGTTTTGCCCTTGCGGCGGATTCAGTTCTCCTGGCGCTGGATGGCGGTGACGGCGGTAACCGTGCCTTGGCTAGTGGGATCTCTAGCTGGGTGGGGATGGGGGCACAAGCGCTGGCGGCTCCCTTTGCTGGTGGGGCTCGGCCTGGCCATGGCAGTCCAAACCTGGCAGGGCTTGCAACTGGTGTCCAAAGCCGGCTTTGATCCGCCGCTTGTCCAAACTTTTCAAGAACTCGCTGCAGCCAAGCAGTTCCCCAACGAGCCCCAAGAGCGGCCGGGCATTGCTTTCTTGCACATGCACTGGCGCTTTCCCGATGGGCTGGCGCTGGTGGATGCGCTGGAATACCGGCCCCGCCAGGCGACGCTGCCCATGCCGCCCCCACAGGTGGATCCGCTGCTGCAGTGGCAAGGCGAGGTAGAGGATCCGGCGGCGCGGCTCCAGGTGGAAGAGTGGCGCTACGGCTACCGTCGCTTTCGGGCGCTTAACCCCACCGGTCAGGAGCAAGCTGTAGTCTTGCGCACGTTTTACTACCCCGCCTGGCGGGTACAAATTGATGGACGGTTCAGAGCTGCTGAATACAACGAGCCAGGGCTGTTGCAAGTGCGGATCCCGCCGGGGGAGCACCGCGTGGAGGTGCGCTACTTGGGCACGGCGGCGGACTGGCTGGGCTGGATCCTGACCGGCGTGGCAGGAGTGCTGCTGGTGGAGCTGCGGCGGCTGCTCCGTCTGTTGGGGTTGAGGACAACAGAGGAGGCAACACCATGTTGAGTCGCGTGGCCGATTCCATCTACTGGCTCAACCGCTACGTGGAGCGGGCCGAGAACATTGCCCGTTTTATCGATGTCAACCTAAACCTCATCCTCGACTCACCTAGTGGCACAGCTCAGCAATGGGATCCCATCATCTCCACCACTGGGGATCAGGAGCTGTTTTACCAGCGCTACGGCCAGGCGACCCAGGAAACGGTGATCCAGTTTCTGGCTTTTGATAGGGATTATCCCAACTCGATTTTTTCCTGCTTGCGGCTGGCACGGGAAAATGCCCGCTCTGTGCGGGAGATCATTTCTTCGGAAATGTGGGAGCGGGTGAATCGCTTCTACTTAATGGTGAAGGAAGCTGCTCAACAGTGGCCGCATCTGAGCCAGCTCCACGATTTCTTCACGGAAGTCAAGCTGGCCAGCCATCTCTTTGCTGGGGTGATGGATGCCACCATGACCCACGGGGAGGGGTGGCACTTTGGACAAATCGGCCGCCTTTTGGAACGGGCCGACAAAACGGCTCGCATTCTGGATGTTAAGTATTTTATTTTGCTGCCTTCTGTACAGGATGTGGGCACGCCCCTGGATGAATTGCAGTGGATTGCTCTCCTAAAGTCGGCCAGCGCTTATGAAATGTATCGAAAATACAGCCGCCAACACCGCATTAACCCTAGAGAGGTGGCCTCTTTCCTGATTTTGGATCGGCAATTTCCCCGCTCCATTCAGTTTTGTCTCATTCACGCCGATCGCTCCCTACACCAGATTACTGGAACCCCTGCTGATACTTGGCGGGATCCCAGTGAGCGGACTTTGGGACGGCTGCGCTCTGAGCTGGATTATCTCACCATTGACGATATTATGGAGCAGGGCTTACACGAATTTCTCGACAAGTTGCAATTGCAAATGAATTACGTTGGCGATTGCATCTACGAAAGTTTCTTTGCCATTCGCCCTTTGCAGACGGCTGACCCCCCTCTGCTCCTGCAGCGCCAAGCTTAGCCGAAACCCCTCACCCCCGGCCCCTCTCCCAAAGGGATGACCCTCACCCCCAGCCCCTCTCCCTTTGGGAGAGGGGGGTTAATCTCTTTCACGGCTGTTGTATGCTTGCATCTGGTCAGCTGCCGGGGCAAAGGCGGTGCAGAGCACTGGGGAAGCCGGGAATTGCCGCACCGTTACTGGCGGTAGGATTGATGGAAGTTGTTGCTGGTTGGAGAGTGGGGTTGGAGCAGCAGCCGCGAGGGATCGACCAGGCAGCCTTTGTGGCCGCCAATGCCACGCTGATTGGCGATGTGCAGCTCTCGGAAGGGGTGAGCATCTGGTACGGGGCCATTTTGCGAGGGGATCTGTCGCCGATTGTGATTGGCCGCCGCAGCAACATTCAAGACGGGGCGATCCTGCACGGGGATCCGGAGCAGCCGACCTGCATCGGCGAGGAGGTCACCGTCGGCCATCGGGCCGTCATCCACAGCGCCCACATCGAGGCGGGATCCCTGGTGGGGATTGGGGCCGTCATCCTCAACAGAGTCACCATCGGGGCGGGCAGCATGGTCGGGGCTGGAGCGGTGGTCACCCGCTCGCTGCCGCCCCGCTCTTTGGCAGTCGGGATCCCGGCCAAGGTCATCCGCACCCTGACAGACCAAGAGGTGGAGCAGTTGCGCCGCCACGCTGAGCACTATGTGGATTTGGCGCTGCAACACGCCCGTCGTTTCGCCAGATGGCCGGGCCCTGCTGCTCCGGCCTAAGCCTACCCCTCAGCAGCGGGGATCCCCGCAGAGCACCCAGGTATCTTTGCTGCCGCCCCCTTGGGAGGAGTTGACCACCAGGGATCCCTTTTTGAGGGCCACGCGGGTTAGGCCGCCGGGATGAACGTAGATCTCTTTGCCGTAGAGAATGTAGGGCCGCAGATCCACATGGCAGGGCTCCAGCCTCAGCCCCTCTCCCCAATCCACGAGGGTGGGCACGCGGGAAAGACACACGACGGGCTGGGCGATGTAGTTGCGGGGCTGGGCGCGGATTTTCTCGGCAAAAGCGGCCCGCTCCTCCGGTGTGGCCCGCGGTCCCATCAGCATGCCGTAACCGCCCGACTCATTGGCCGCCTTCACCACCAACTTGTCCAGGTTCTCCAGCACATAAGCTTGATCCTTGGGATCCCAACACAAGTAGGTGGGCACATTGGGCAAAATCGCTTCTTCTCCCAGGTAGTAGCGGATCATCTGGGGCACATAGGCGTAGATGACCTTATCGTCTGCCACTCCTGTCCCCAAGGCATTGGCAATTGCCAGCCGACCCGAGCGATAGACCTCAAACAGGCCGGGTACCCCCAAGAGGGAATCGGGGCGAAAGACCAGCGGATCGATGAAGTCATCGTCGATGCGGCGGTAGATTACATCCACCCGTTGCAGGCCCTTGGTGGTGCGCATCTGCAAATAGCCATCGGCCACCACCAAATCCCGTCCTTCCACCAGCTCCACCCCCATCTGCTGGGCCAGAAAAGAATGCTCGAAGTAGGCGGAGTTGTAGATGCCGGGGGTGAGCACCACCACTGTCGGGTTGGCCAGGTGCGGCGGCGTCAGATTGAGGAGGGTATCCAACAAGTGGCTGGGGTAGTCGTCCACCGGGCGGATCCCCATCGTGTTAAACAGCGAGGGAAAGGTGCTTTTCATCACCCGCCGGTTTTCCAGCACATAGGAAATGCCCGAGGGGCAGCGCAGGTTGTCTTCCAGCACGTACCAAGTCCCGTCCCGATCCCGCACCAGGTCGGTGCCGGTGACGTGGCACCAAATTCTCCCCGGCGGGTTGAGCCCAATACAAGGCCGCAGGAATCCTTTGGCCGTCTCGACCAGCTCAGCAGGGATCACCCCATCCTTGAGGATCTTCTGGTCGTGATAGACGTCGTCGATAAACAGGTTCAGGGCATGGATGCGCTGCTTCAGACCCTGCTCCAGCCGCTGCCACTCAGAGGCTGAGACGATGCGGGGAATGATGTCGAAGGGGAAAATCCGCTCCGTGCCCTGGCTGTCGCCATAGACGTTGAAGGTTACCCCCATCTGAAAGAGGGCTGCCTGGGCCGCCGCTTGCCGCTGCTGCAGCTCTCCTTCTCCCAGCGAATGCAGGCGCTCAATCAGCGGGATCGCCTCAGGGCGAGGCCGACCGCGCCCCACAAACAGCTCATCGTAAAAACCTTCACCTGGGTCATAAGTATCAAAACGCACGTCGGGATCCCTCGAACCCTACCCTGTTTTACTGTGGGCGGCTCTGGATTTGCCTAGTGTGCTTCCGGCTACTTTTACGGTTATCGTGGTGGAAGTTAGGACAGGGGGTATACCGGTTGCCCCCAGTCAGCCAGAGTTGTCAAGGTTTATGGTGGCGAGCGGTACTTTCTCAGCTTTGTTGTCAA
>NZ_JANSIY010000110.1:0-8424 GCF_047462295.1 Synechococcus sp. H60.3
ATTCCTCCCGACCCTGACCGGCCCCCCTCCCCCCGTATACGGGGGTACAGGGCGGGGCTCCTGCGGTTTCTAGCTGACCTGGGCCAGACTAAGATCGATGGCTAGGCCTAGCTGAGAAACCGTCCATGCAAGTGGAGTTTCGCGAGTGCGATCCGGGAAATCTCTGGATCTGGTTTGAGTTTGCGGAGCCGCCGGTTCCAGCGGAGTTGGAGTACCTCAGGGAAGTCCTAGAGTCGTGGTATGTGCTAGGCAAGTTGGGGGGATTTAACGCCGAGCGCCTGGTGGCCCAAGAGGCCGAGGCGGATCTCAGCTACTTGGAGTACCCTAGCGACTCGGCTCCCTTGACCTCCCTGATGCACAACATGGGATCCCTGGAAGAAAAGGACAACTGGGCCCGCTGCTGGTTTGATCTGGGCACTGCCGATGCCTTGGCGCTGGATGTGTTGATCAACGCCTTGCGCACCCTCAGCTTAGAATACATTGGCCTCACCCGCGTCATCATCGGTGGGCAGAACGAGGACTGGCCGACGGCGGATCCCGAGGAGACAGATGCCTACGATCTCAACGGCTACCTGCGGGATCATTGGGGGGAAGAGGGGGAGCTGGAATAGCTCCTACTCCAGGTAGCCCAGCTCTTGCATCCGCCGCACCAAGTCTGCGTTGCTTTCCATGTCAACTCGGCGAGGAGCGGTGCTGGGCCGGCGCGATTCTGCCCACTCCACCCACTGCCTTAGCCCTTGCCGCAGGCGGTCTAGCCAAGCCTGTGGAGAAAGGGATCCCAACTCAGGATCCCCCGGCTGAGAAGGGATCCCGGCCAAGAGCAGATCCCGCAGTTCCGCCGGATCCTGCTCCAGGTTGTAGAGGCTGGGGCGATCTCCGGTTTGGATCAGCTTGGTCACCCCTTCGTAGAGGGCTCGGCGGGTGTCGTAACAGGCGCGCGCCTGCAGCAGGCTGTCGTTGCGGTTTTCCATGGCCCGCAGGAGAAGGTGGGGCGGGAAGGCCTCGCTGAGCACCACCCCCTGCTCCGGATCCTCACCGGCCAGGGTGCGGGTCAGGCTGAGGCGGGCGATCTCGCGGCGAAGCTTGAGGCTGATACGGGGGGCGCCGTTGGCTAGAGAAAGGCTGGGGCGGAAGCCGGCAGCTTCCAAGAGAGTATGAAAGAGGCGGCGGGTGGAAACGGGGGTGGCCACGCGCTTTCCTGCCGGAAAATAGCCGGGGTAATGCAGGATCAGGGGGACGCGGATCAGCTCTTCGTAAACCACAAAAGCATGGCCGACGAAGTCGTGCTCCCCCAAGCCTTCGCCGTGATCCGCGACGATAGCCACCAGAGTGTTCTGCTCCAGGCCGGTGTGGCGCAGGGTGGCGAAGACGGATCCCAGCAGGTGATCCTGGTAGGCCACCTCGGCATCGTAGATGTCCCTGAGCACCTGCGCTTGCAGGGGAGAAAGCGGCTGCGGCAGGGGCGCCATCCAGCGGTAGGGCTGGGCGTTGTACTGGCGCAAAAAGTCGCGCGCCTCGCGGTTGGTCTTGAAGTAGGGGGCGTATTTCTGCACAAAGGGCTCCGGCGGCCAGTAGGGCAGGTGGGGCTCCATTAGGTTGACGAAGCAAAAGAAAGGCGGTGCTCCGGCAGGGCGGCGGGCTATCTGCTGCAGGTAGCGGTTCAGGTCGGCGATGGAGGCAGCCGTGTTGCCCTTAAAGTTCATCAGGCGGGTCCAGAGGGAGGCAAACCAGGGGTGCAGCGCCAACTGAAAAAGGGTGTCGGAGCGGGCAAAGGCATTTTGCACCGGGTAGGAGAGACGGCGCCAAAACTGGGTGTAGGCGGCCAGCCAGCGGTTGAGGGGAGCCGGCAGAGGGTTGCCTTCGGGAGGGCGGGTGGGCAGGGCCCCGCCGTAGTTGTAGAAGGTGTCGAAGCCGCGCCGCAGGCCGTTTTTCAGGATCCCGACCAGGGGGTTGTTGCAAAAGCCCACGGTGGTGTAGCCGCCCAGCTTCAACAGCTCCGCCAGAGTGGGTAGAGCAGGGCTCAGCTCCAGGTCTGCCTGAACGGTTTGGTGGGTGCTGGGGTATTCCCCCGTAAACAGGGAGGCGTGGGAGGGGATCGTCCACTGGGCGGGGGCGATGGCCCGCTCGAAGAGGGTGGACTCAGCGGCCAGCCGATCCAGGTTGGGGCTGGTGGGCACCTGGCGGGCCCGCTCTTCCTCTGACCAGTAGCAGGAAAGGCGATCCGCCCGCTGGGTATCCAGCACGATCAACAGAATGTTGGGGCGTTCCCCCCAGGCGGTCTCTGCCATTGCTGAACTCCTCACCACAACCCACCCAACACGGTTCTTAAACTATCTTGACATGCTCTTGTTGGCCCTTTGCCGTCGGCTCCTAGGGCAAAGTGAGCCGGGTTTGGCTGTTGCCTTGGATCCGGGCGGTGTTGGCCTGCCAATCCAGGATCCCTTGGTCACCGCTCACAGTCAGGGCTTGTCCAGGCTGGCGGTAGCGCACATTGCCCAGGGCTTGCAGTTGGGTGGAGCCGATGCGCCAGCGGATCTCTTGGGCTTCCAGCTCTTGGCCGGTCTGCAGGGATCCCGTTCCGCCAACGGGAACGGCTTTGGCTTTCACGTTGCCCAGCAGGCGCAGCTCGGTCAGGGGCAGCGGGGCCCGCAACTGCTCGCCGCTGAGGCGCACCCTTTGCTGGGGGGCATCCACCTCGACTGCTCCCAACGCCTGTACCTCGCCGGCACCAAAGTTCCAGAGCAAGCGGCTGGCGGTCAGCTCCAGCTCCGGATCGCGATACTTGGCCCGCACCGGTTGGCTTGGATCCCAATTCTCCAGTTGCATCTGGGCCTGGCCAAAGTCGATGCGCAAACGATCCCCCCACAGGGATCCCTGGCCGTCCAACAGCTCCACCTGTACCTGGCCCTCGGCTTCGAGGAGGCGCTCTTCCGGCAGCCACTGCAGCCGCTCTGCCTGCAGGCGCAGGTTGTCCCGCTCCGATTCCACCACCACTTGGCCCGTCAATTCCAGCCGCCGCTCGCCAGGATAGGCGGATCCCCGCTCGGCCCGGAGGCGGATGGCGCGATCGTCTGCGTCGAAAAACTCTCCCTCGATAGACTGCAAATGGGCGGATCCCAACTGTACGGGAGTGGAGCCGTTTTCTGGGGGGGACTCGTATTCGGCCAGGCGCGCCTGTAGGCGCCAGAGAATGCCACCATCGGGTTTGGCCTGGGTGAGAGTGATGTCTTTGTAGATTAACTGGGGAGTGGAGATAGGCTCGCGCGGGACACCCGGATCCCTGCTTGGAGGTGGCTCCGGCCCACCACAGGCAGCGCTCAGCAGGGCCAAAACCACTAGCCAACCTGGGACCCGGGAAGAGTTGGGCTGCATGGATCTCTCTTGCGCGCTTTCTCCTACCCTAGCTCTACCCTGCCGCTGGGCCGGATGGGATCCAGCTTTAACAAACCCGTGGCATCATCAGGGCAGAGTATTGCGGGGGCAAGGGTGGCCCAACTGTTGCAGCTTTTTATCTACGGCCTCGTCCTGGGCAGCATCTACGCCCTGGGGGCGATCGGGGTGTCGCTGACGTTCGGCATTTTGCGTTTTGCCAACTTTGCCCACGGGGATCTGATGACCTTGGGGGCCTATTTTGCTCTAACGTTTGTCGGGTTGGGTTGGCCGATTGGGGTGAGCTGGATCCCGGCGGCCTTGGCGACGGCACTTTGCGCGGTGGGGATCGACCAACTGATCTATCGCCGCCTGCGCCGGGAAGCACCGGTGATTTTGCTCATTTCTTCTTTTGGCACGGCCCTGATCTTGCGCAGCTTGGTGCAGATCGTCTGGGGGCCCAACAACCAAGTGTACCGCAGCGGCATTCAGTTGCCCTGGCAGTTGGGGGGGCTGCGCATCAAGCCGGATTGGGTGGTGATTCTGGTGGGAACGGCCTTGCTGGTGGTGGCTCTGCACCTGTTTTTGCAGCGCACGCGGGTGGGCAAAGCGATGCGGGCCATGGCCGACAATTTTGACTTGGCCAAGGTGACCGGCATTGAGACGGAGCGGATCATCCTCTGGACTTGGGCCATCGGCGCCGCCTTGGCCTGTGTGGCGGGCATCTTCCTGGGCCTGGATACGCGGCTGCACCCCACCATGGGCTGGCGGCTGTTGTTGCCCGTTTTTGCGGCAGCCATTCTCGGCGGCATTGGCCGTCCCTATGGAGCCATTGCTGGGGGGCTGGTAATTGGCCTGGCGGAGGAGTTCTCGACTTTAGCGATCAATCCGGCTTACAAAACAGGGGTAGCCTTCGCCATTTTGGTGCTGATGCTGATCTTCCGGCCCACAGGGCTATTGGGGGGGCGGGCCTGATGTTGAGCTACGCCATCTTCTTTTTGGTTTTGGTGGGGATCTACGGCGTGCTGGTGCTGGGCCTCAATATCCAGTGGGGCTATGCCGGCATGTTCAACATCGGCGTGGGGGCCTTTTTTGCTGTGGGGGCCTACGCCAGCGCCATAGCCACGACGCCGCCCACCCCTGAACATCTGGGCGGGTTCAATCTGCCGTTCTGGGTGGGCTTTGCCATAGCAGTAGCCGCCGCCGGTGCGATCGCCTTCTTGATTGGCTTGATCACCCTGAAGCTGCGCTCCGACTATTTGGCTATTGCCACCATCGGCATTGCCGAGATCATCAGCCAAATCCTGAGGAACGAGGGCTGGCTGACCAACGGGGTGCGCGGCATCACCCGCATTCCGCGCCCCTTTCGCGGCTGGATCCCAGGGCAGGATACACTGCTCTACTTGGGCTTGGTGCTGCTGGTCTTGGCGGTGGTTTACTGGCTGAGTGAGCGGGCCTATCGCTCCCCCTGGGGACGGGTGCTGCGGGCCATCCGCGAGGATGAGCCGGCAACCCTGGCCGCCGGCAAAGATGTCCTCCAGTTTCGCCTGCAGGCGTTTGTGCTGGGATCCATGCTGATGGGGCTGGCGGGGGCGCTCTATGCCCACTTTGTCAATTTCATCAGCCCGGAAGCCTTCCAGCCGGAGTTTGCCACCTTTATCGTCTGGGTGATGTTGATCGCGGGGGGCAGCGGCAACAATCGCGGCGCCCTGCTGGGGGTGCTGGCCATTTGGGGGGTGTGGTCGGGCAGCGAGTGGTTGACCAACCGTCTGCCGCCCCAGTGGGCCACCCGGGCCGGGCCCTTGCGCATTTTGTTGATCGGGATCCTGCTGCAGGTAATTCTGCTTACCCGCTCCCAAGGGCTGTTGCCAGAACGCCCGCCCAAGCCTGTTTTGGACACTTCCGCCTCCTCCAAGCAGAACCCAGCAGGATAGGATTGGGTCGGCTCCAGCCGTTGTTGACACTTTGAGACAACCCAGATCTCGGCCACCATGACTCCGCGCCCCAAGGAAACGGACTCCTCCTTGTCGCCCCGCAACCCCGATGCGACAGGTTGCCCCCCCAATGCCGGCCAGCCAGGGATCCCGACTGCGCCCATCCAGGAGGGCTATGCCTTGCCGGAGCACTACTTCAACCGGGAGCTGAGTTGGATTGAGTTCAACGCCCGGGTTTTGCACGAGGCCCTGGACGAGCGCACCCCCCTCTTGGAGCGGCTGAAGTTCCTGGCTATTTTCGAAAGCAACCTGGACGAGTTCTTTATGGTGCGGGTGGCGGTGATCCGCCGTCAGTTGGAAACAGGCGTGCTGCTGCCGACCCCCGATGGCCTCACGCCGCAGCAGCAGTTGCGGCAGATTTCCCAGCACCTGCGCCCCCTGATTCAAAAGGTACACGAGTGTTTTCGGCAGGAATTGGTGCCTAAGCTGGCGGAACAAGGCATTCACATCCGCGATTTTTCTGAGCTGGCCGAGCCGGAGCGGCAGGAGCTGCGGGAGTATTTCGACCAACGGTTGTTTCCCGTGCTCACTCCCTTGGCGGTGGATCCGGGCCATCCTTTCCCCTACATCTCCAACCTCAGCCTCAGCTTGGCGGTGGTGGTGCGGGATCCGGAAACCGGCAGGGAACACTTTGCCCGCATCAAGGTGCCCAGCACCCTGCCCCGCTTTGTGCCGCTGCGGGACGGGGTGAGCTTTGTGCCGCTGGAGCAGGTGATTGCCCACCATCTGGAGGCGCTGTTCGTGGGCATGGAAGTGCTGGAGTACTACCCCTTCCGCATCACCCGCGGTGCCGATCTGAAAATCCAAGAGGACGAAGCCGACGATCTGCTCGCGGCCATTCAAGAAGAGCTGCGCAAGCGCCGCTTCGGCTCGGTGGTGCGCATGGAGATTGCCAAGTCCATGCCGTCTGCCATTCGACAGCGGCTCTGCGAAGAGCTGCATCTGGATGCTGACTCTGTCTACGAGGTGGATGGGCTCCTCAACATGGGGGGGCTGATGGCGTTTCTCAACCTAAACCGGCCCGATTTAAAGGATCCCCCTTGGGGGCCCGTCACTCCTCCCCGCTTGCGTACTGCCTCGGTCAGCGACGAGCCGGTGGATATCTTCTCCGTCATCCGGGAAGGGGATCTGCTGGTGCATCACCCCTACGACTCCTTTGCTGCCAGTGTGGAACGGTTTCTGGAGGAGGCGGCCAACGATCCGCAGGTGCTCACCATTAAGCAAACCCTCTACCGCACCTCTGGCGATTCGTCGGTGGTGGGATCCCTCATCCAGGCTGCCGAAAACGGCAAGCAGGTGGCCGCTCTGGTGGAGCTGAAGGCCCGTTTCGACGAAGAAAACAACATCCTCTGGGCCAAGAAGCTGGAAAAAGCCGGGGTGCACGTGGCCTATGGCCTGCCAGGGCTGAAGATCCACTGCAAGTTGGCCCTGGTGGTGCGGGAAGAGGGGGGATCCCTGCGGCGCTATGTCCACATCGGCACCGGCAACTACAACCCCAAGACCGCCCGTATCTACACCGATCTGGGCCTGTTTACCTGCAACGAGACCCTCTGCAACGATGTAACCGAGTTGTTTAACCTGCTAACTGGCTACTCGCGGCAGCGGCACTTCCGCAAGCTGCTGGTGGCCCCCCGTACCTTGCGCCAGGGCATGGAAGCCTTGATCCGGCGAGAGATGCGCCATGCCCAGGCAGGACGCCAAGGGCGCATCATCGTCAAGGTCAACTCCCTCACCGACCCACGCATGATCCAAGTGCTCTATGAGGCTAGCCAGGCAGGAGTAGAGATTGATCTCATTGTGCGCGGCATGTGCTGCCTAAAACCAGGGATCCCGGGCCTGAGCGAGCGCATCCGCGTTATCAGCATCATCGGGCGCTTTTTGGAGCACTCCCGCATCTTCTACTTCTACAACGACGGCCAGGAAGAGTACTTCATCGGCAGCGCCGACTACATGACCCGCAACCTGGATCGCCGCGTCGAGGTGGTGACCCCTGTAGAGGATCCCCTGTTGCAGCAAGAGCTGAAGGCGATCTTGGAGATTTGTCTGACGGATAACCGGCAAGCTTGGGAGCTGCGCCCCGATGGCACCTATGTGCAGCGGCAGCCTAAGCCGGGAGAGCCGGTGCGCTCCACCCACCAACGCCTGATGGAGCGAGCCGCCAGCCGCCTTTAGCCCTCACCCCCGGCCCCTCTCCCTCAGGAGCGAGGGGTTTCGGCGGCTTCAGCCTCTTGATCCCCCAGCGCAATTACCTTCTCAGTGGCCTGCAACGAAGACTCCAGGCTCTCCAACTTTTGTCGGCTGGAGCGGTTCAGCCCCGCCTCAATACCGTTCGCCAAGAGCTGATCCAAAGAGAACCAGCCGCCGCCATTCACCGCAAAGGCCAAGAAGATGGCCGCGTAGATAGCCGATAGCTCCAGATAAGGAACGCTGAAGCCGGCCACCTTGATGTGGTGGAACATGGCCACCGCCATCGTGGCGAACAAACCCAACGCTGCCGCGCGGGTCAACAAACCCACTGCCACCAGCGGAGCTGCAATCAGTTCAGTATAGGCAGCTACATAAGCAAAAAAGACCGGGAAAGGCAACCCGATCACTTCTACATAAGCCGTTGCAAACCCCTCGATATCAGCCAGTTTGTCGAGGCCGTTGTGAATCATGAATAGCCCTGCCACCACCCGCAAGATAGTCCACGCCACTTGAGACCAGCGCGGGGCTACGCTGTCGTGACGCAAAACTGAGACAAACAGCACGGGAAAGCGCTGAGTGAGTGCCATAAGATGAAACCTGCAATGCAAAGATGCTAACTATTGTAACGATTCTAAATTTCTGTAACAAGACCAGGGCGGGATCCCCCGCCTCGACAAGAGGGGTCTAGATCGTAGGCAATCGTTTTCCCAGCAGGCGCAGCAAACCGATGGGATCCCCGGCCAAGGCCTGCGCGGCTCTAGTTCGGGTTCATCTCCTGGCTGGCTGGGATCCCTGCCGCTGTCTTGCTGCCCAGATAGGGTTAGCCAGGGAAGTTCTCGGCTGCCTATTCTTAGAGGTGTTGACGCCATTCTTC
>NZ_JANSIY010000111.1:0-8325 GCF_047462295.1 Synechococcus sp. H60.3
CAACATGATTGCCCTTTTGGGGGTCGCTGTAAACCGGCCTGGAGGTCCGTGGTTGGCTTGCCAACTGCAGGGCTACCAGAAGCCCGCTCCCTACCGCTTAGCGGTCGGAGCCGGGTAGTTTACGTGTCGTTGGCAAGGCTTGCAATAGCCATCAATGGCTATGGGCCAAGAGGTTGGGCTCGAAGACCCGCATCTCCGAATGGAACGGGATCCCTAGGTGGGTTAGCCAATCCCGCAGCGGCTCGTCCTCCAGCGCCAGGATCTGCCCTTGGGGAGAAAGGTGGGCCGGGCGATGCCAGTTGCCCAGTTGGTGAAGCACCTGGCCCATTTGAACGACATTTTCAGGTTGAATGACAAGCACCGGTTCCGCCTGGGCCTTGACTCGAATGTGTCGCTGGGCGTCTGCATACAGCAGATCCCCATCGTGAAGGTGGGTGCCGCGGGGCAGCATCAACTGGATTGCCGTGCCTCGGTCACTCACCAGCCGCTGCCGAGAGCGCTGGCGATCGTGCCAAGTGAGAGAAACTGTCTCCATCTGGCCAGGGATCCCACCTGGCGGCTCAACCAGCAGCTCCGTTACTGCAATAACCGCCGGATCCTCGCCCAAAGTGTGTCGGCCTTCGCTCATCTCAGAGACTCCAGGTACTGGCTGAGGTCTTCTTGCAGGCGGGAGAACTCTACTTCAATAGAAAGGCGCAATGCCCCTGTTTTCAACGTTACTAACACCTTGGCGGCGTAGGGGCCGGGCCAGATATTGGGATTGCAGAACATCTCCAAGTACAAGTTTGGGGCGGAATGGTGAAACTCAATCGGCGCCTGGGGCTGGCGTTGGAGGCCGCTTGCCCCCACTTTGAGCCGCTCCAAAAGGGTTTGCAAAGCCCTGTGCCACTCCCGTGCCCCCTCTGCCGAAAGCGGGAAGCTGGCCGACCCGGTTGCGAAGTTGAGGGCAAACTGAGGAGAATAAGTAGTCATAGAAGCCCGTACCTTCGGCAAGCATTCTCTGGAGGGCAGCGTTGGACAATAACAGTATCTTACGTCAGCTCTTACTAATGGGCGTGGGCACCACCGCTCTGCTGGCGGAGCAGTTGAAAAAGGCTGCTGACGAGCTGGTGCAGAAAGGTCAGCTCAAACCAGAAGAGGCATCCAACGTCATCAACAACCTGCTCAACCAGGTGAAATCCGAGCAGAGCAACCTGGAGTCTTACGTGCAGCGTCAGGTGCGCAACGTCCTGCAGGATTTGGGTGTTCCTCGCCAATCGGAAATGGACGAGCTGCGCGGGCGGCTGGATCGGCTGGAGCGGCAGGTGCGCAACCTGGAAAACCAAGTTTACCGCCGCTAGCCGAGCTGGATGTTTCGTTTCTAGCACTTGTTCTCAAGGCTTGCCCCGTCGCTCAAGCAGAGTTTGGCAGGCTGCCCCAGGCTATACCCTGCAAAACCCTGAAGCCAATTCCCAGCTTTTGAGTCCAGAAGTTCACTGCAATTCCCATGCCAAGCGAAGTTTTGACCATCACGGGCCGTGGGATCCCGCTGGTGGGCAACGACATCGACACCGACCGGATCATCCCGGCCCGTTTCTTGAAGTGCGTTACCTTTGAGGGCTTGGGCCAGCATGTATTTGCCGACGACCGTGCCCAAGCTGCCGGCCAGCATCCCTTTGACCTGCCTCAGTACCAGGGGGCAGAGATCTTGCTGGTCAACGCCAACTTTGGCTGTGGCTCCAGCCGGGAGCACGCCCCCCAAGCTCTGGCCAAGTGGGGGATCCGCGCCCTCATCGGCGAAAGCTTTGCCGAAATCTTTTTCGGCAACTGCCTGAGTTTGGGGATCCCCTGTGTAACAGCACCCGCCAGCGTGATCCACACTCTCCAGGAGGCAGTGGTCAGAAACCCGCAGCTCCAGTTAACGCTGGATCTGCTCAACAAACAGGTGCGTTGGGAGGACAAGGCCGCTGCTGTTGAAATCCCGCAGGGGGCCTGGCAAATGCTGGTGCAGGGGACGTGGGATGCCACCGGACAATTGCTGGCCGCCCGGGAGCGGATTCAAGAGGTGGCTGCTTCCTTGCCCTATCTGCGATGGCAGCGGGTTCAGTGAGCAGGTTTCTTCCCCCCGCTACTCACCTGTGGCTGGGCAGCGCCGACCCCGATTTTCTGGATCTGGCAAGGCGGGAAATTGCGGCGGCGGATCCCGAGGCCGTCCTTCAGCCTTTGCCAGAGGCACCTGGCCTAGTGTGGGTGTGCAGTCAGCGTTCCTTTGCCGACCTTGCCCAGGTCTGGCAGGCCAACCCCCCTATTTTTTTGCGCCACATCTGCCCCATCCAGCGGGAGTTTTGGCTGGACGAGGGATCCCTGACGCAACTCTGTCTAGACGAAGAGCTGTTGGCGGCCATCGACCCTGCCCTCAGCTTTTCTGTACAGACGCGCCTATTTGGCAAGCTCAACGTCAAGCCCTTCCAGGTCAATGCAGCCCTAGCAGCCCAGGTGGCGGCGGCAGTGGGGTCGCCGCTGCAGGTCAAGGATCCCCAACAGGTGATCTCGGCGGTGATCCTGGCCAACCTGACAGGGATCCGAGCTTGGCTGGGCCTGTCGCGGGCGGCGCAAAACCTCTCCACCTGGGCCGGCGGCATTCACCGCTTCCGCCGCGATCCCGGTCAGATTAGCCGCTCTGAGTTCAAGTTGCTAGAAGCCATCCAGGTGTTTCGCATCCCTTTGCACCGAGGGGGGCAGGCTTTAGATCTGGGGGCAGCGCCAGGGGGCTGGTCGCGCATTTTGCGCCTGCATGGCCAGCAGGTGACGGCCGTGGATCCGGCAGAACTGGACGAGCGTCTCCGCTCCGATGCCGGCATTTGCCACTACCGCCTTAGCGCCCAAACCTACCTAGCCCGCTGCACAGGGCGGTTTCACCTCATTCTCAACGACATGCGCATGGATGGCCGGGCCTCTGCCCATCTAATGGCGGCCTTTGCCCCTCATCTGGAGCCGCAGGGGGCAGCCGTGATGACCCTAAAGCTCCCCCACCAGCATCGCCTGCGGGTGCTCCGACAGACCCTAGACATCTTGGGCAGCGCCTTCCCGGTGGTGAGGGCGCGCCACCTGTTTCACAACCGCAGCGAGGTCACCCTCTACCTGCAGAAAGGGATCCCGGCCCTTCACTCTTCCACCACCTGAATTTCTCGGCGCAGTACCTTCTCGCGAATGGACTCCAGCAAGCTCATCTCTTCCGGGGAGATTTTGCCATCGGCCCGGATGGCGGCGATGATTTGATCCACCTCGCTGCGGGTTAGCTTCTTATCTTCCAGAGCCCGCTCCACCAGTACCTGCAGTTGGGAAAACTCCATAAGACCCCTGCTCCTCTAGGCTTAACCGGTCTTCTCATCTCCTCCAGGCTATCTGCGCCCCTTCCGATCCCCAACAGGCGCAAGATTCTCTTCAGGTCAGGTATTCTGAAGAAAATGTAAAACCCTAGGAGAAAACGACATCATGGCTGGCCCAACTCTCAAGAGCACTGAGCACGACTGCGCCACTCTCTGCCGAGATGGCTGTGTCTTGGGCGACGCCTGCCCCCACCGAGAGGCGGCCCGGCAAGCAGTGGCCTTCGTCATGAACACCGACTGGGAGACCTTGATGCGGATTGCCGAATCCAAGAACCTACCCAAGAACCCTCCCCAAGCAGAGGTGGATCCCTTACAGTTTTTGGAGAACTACCGCCTAGGCAGCTAGCTGGCAGCTCGGCAACAAACCCCTGCCCAGAATCCAGGCGCTTTAAGCCATACTGAAGGTGGTGGGATCCCTGGGTTTTATGGTTTGGCCTTGGATTAGCCTTGGGTTGGTTCTCATTGCTTCCGAGCTGTTTTTGCCGGAGCTGGTGGCTGGCCCGACGGGTGTGGCTGCCCTAGGGGCTGCTCTTTTGGCCTATTGGGGGTGGCCGGTTTGGGCCCAGTTCTCGGCTTGGATTGTGCTCTCCCTTGGGCTGATCGTTCTCAGCCGGCGTCTGCTGCCCTCTACTTCAACTCAGTTGGAAGATCTCCTGAAGGAATCGCGGGAAGCGCGGGCAGTTACGGCCATTCCGCCGGGCGAGCGGGGTCGGGTCTCTTATCTCGGCTCCACCTGGAATGCCAAGTGCAGCGTCCCCAACCTGGAGATTCAACCTGGGCAAGAGCTCTATGTGGTCGATCGCCAGGGCAATACCCTGATCGTGATGCCGATTCAGATGCTCAGGTCTTGAGGGGGATCAGGGGCTTGGCTGAGACTCATTGGACAAGCTCTTTTGAGGAAACACCTGAGGAGTCGGGGAACCTCTGCGAAGACGAACAAGAAGCTCGCCCTCAGTCCACCGTCCTGTTTGCAGCGGCTACCCATCCCAACAGGTTCAGCAGGTTCTAAGTAGAAGATGCCGTTGGGGGTGGGGTGCCCTAGCGGGAATTCGACAACCTACAGCAGGGATCCGGCCTGATATCTGCCATAATTACAAGAGCGGGATGTAGCGCAGCTTGGTAGCGCATCTGCTTTGGGAGCAGAGGGCCGCAGGTTCAAATCCTGTCATCCCGATGGAGCTGGCAAAGGGAGCGCTAGGGATCTCCAAGCCATCGGCCAAACTGGTTGCAGGAGCCTCAGCAGGCCAGATCCCATCCCAGGCAAGCTTGCATCACCTGGCCCAAGAGGTACAGGGATCCACAGATGACCGCAGGCGGCTCGCCGGGGTCAGCTGGCTGCTGCAGTTGGGCTTGTAAAGCGGCAAGATCTGGCAGCGCCTGGACAGAGCGAAGATGGGGTTGCAGGATCTGGGCCAGGTGGGCCAGTTCTTCCGGAGGGGTGCCGGCGTGGCCGAAGATGGGCAGGGCAAAGAGGCGATCCCCCGGTCGCAGCAGGGTAGCAAGAATACCCTTGACATCTTTAGTCGTGAGAATGCCCATATACCAGGTGAGAGGGCCGGGCTGGTGCTCGTCTAGGTAGCGGCGCAGCGCCTGGGCAGCGGGCAGGTTGTGGGCCCCATCCAGCAACAACCGGCGGGATCCCACTTGCACCCGCTGCAGACGGCCCGGCCACCGAGTGGCGGCAAACCCCCTGGCCACTGCAGCTTCTGGGATCTGCCAGCCCTGCTCCTGCAGGGTCTCCAAAACGGCCAGAGCGACCGCGGCGTTGGTCAGTTGCACCTCACCGGGGAGGGGCAAGGTGAGTACCTGCTCGCGCCAGCGGACGGCCTGGGGCCCCGACCATTGCAAAGGTTCCACCACCCGCAGAGGACTGCCCATCTGCTCGGCTCTGGCCCGGATCACGGCCATCACCTCGGGGGGTTGGGGTGCGCACACAGTCGGGATCCCCGGCTTGAGGATGCCGGCTTTTTCGAAGGCAATTTGCGGCAGACTGTTGCCCAGACGCTGCCAATGATCCCAGCCAATGGACGTGATGGCAGTGACCACCGGCTCAATCCCGGCATTGGTGGCATCCAGTCGCCCCCCTAGGCCCACCTCCATCACCGCCACCTCCACCTTCTGCTGGCGAAAGTACAGCCAGGCAGCGGCGGTAATGGCCTCAAACTGGGTGGGGGAAGCCTCGCCAGGAGCGTAAGTCTGCAGGCAGTCCCGCACTTGGGCCAACACCTGGCTCCAGTCGCCTGGCGAAATGTACTCGCCGCTTAGCCAGATCCGCTCCCGCCAATTGACCAGGTGGGGAGAGGTGTAGCGACCGACGCGATAGCCCGCCGCCCACAGCACATGGCTGACCCAGGCGCAGACGGATCCCTTGCCGTTGGTGCCGGCTACGTGGATGGCCGGGATCCCCGCTTGGGGCTGGCCGAGGCGCTGCAGCAAAACCTGCATGCGATCCAGGCTGAGATCGACGCCAAAGTGGCCTAGCGACTCCAGAAACCCCGGCCAATCCCAGGTTGGGATTCCACCCATCGGCGGTAGGTTGTTCGGGCTCAAGCGTTCACCTCAACACTATCCCCGCTAACCCAAGCAAAGAGATTACCCTCCCCTCTGCTCAAGCCGGTTTCGCACTGCCCCAGCAGAAGCCGTCAAAGGTTCACCACAAAAGCATCGCGAATACCTGGCTGCTTCAACACCTCTTCGATGATCCCATCTGGCAGGGGATCGTCAAGGCTGAGCACCATCACCGCATCGCCGCGGATGATCTTGCGCCCCACCTGCATGCTGGCGATGTTGACGTTGTAGGCCCCCAGCAGGGTGCCGATGCGCCCGATGATCCCCGGCATATCCCGGTGCAGGGTCATCAGCATATTGGCAGAGGGGGGCACATTCACCGGGAACTCGTCGATCTGGGTGATGCGCACCTCCCGCTCTCCGATCAGCGCTCCCGAAACCGAACGCACCCCGTTGGGGCCATGGGCAATCAACGTCAGGGATCCGGAGTAATCCTTCAAAGAGGGATCTCGCGTCTCCACCACGCGAATGCCCCGTTCCTTGGCCTCGATGGAAGCATTGACGTAGTTAACTCGCTCCCGCAGAGCCAGCGTCAACAGCCCCTTGAGCGCGGCGATGACGATCGGCTGGCCATCTTTTTCCGCCAGGGATCCCTGGAGGCGGATCTCCAACTGGCTGACCCGATCCCCCGCCAACTGGCCCACCAAGTTGCCCAGAGTTTCCGCCAAGTCCAGGTAGGGCTTGAGGCTTTGCAGCACCTCCGCCTGCAAGCCAGGGATGTTCACAGCAGAACGGGCAGGCAGCCCCAACAACACATCGCGGATCTGCTCTGCCACATCGATGGCCACATTCACCTGCGCCTCTTCGGTGGAGGCCCCCAGATGAGGGGTTAGCAGGATCTCCTTGCCCAAGGAAAGCAGAGGTGAATCTTGGCTAAGGGGCTCATCGGCAAAGACGTCCAGGGCCGCCCCCGCAATTTGGCCGGATTTGAGGGCTTCATAGAGGGCTTGCTCGTCCACTAAGCCGCCGCGGGCACAGTTGATCAGGCGGGCGGTCGGCTTCATCAGGCGGAAGGTCTCGGCGTTGAACAGGTTGGTGGTCTCAGGGGTCTTGGGGACATGCAGGGTGATGTAGTCCGATTCCTGCACCAAAGTTGTGAAATCCACCAGGCGCACCCCCAGTTGCTCCGCCCGCTCCATCGAAAGGTAGGGATCGTAGGCCAAAAGCCGCATCCCCATCGCCTTGGCAATCTGGGCCACATGGGATCCAATGCGACCCAGGCCAACAATGCCCAGTGTCTTTTTGTACACCTCTACCCCGACAAACTCCTGCCGCTTCCATTGGCCTGCTTTCAGAGAGGCATTGGCATCGGCAATGTGGCGGGAGAGGGCCATCATCAAAGCGATGGCGTGCTCGGCGGCAGCAATCGTATTGCCCTCAGGGGAGTTGACCACCAGGATCCCAGCTTTGGTGGCGGCAGCCACGTCGATGTTGTCCACGCCCACCCCCGCCCGACCGATGATTTTCAAGTTCGTCCCCGCCTCGATCACCTCGCGGGTGACCCGCGTGCCGGAGCGCACCATGATGGCATCGTAGTTGGGAATGACCGCAATCAACTGCTCCGGCGTGAGGTCGGTTTGCACATCCACCTGGGCCACTTGGGAGAGGATGTCGATTCCCGCCTGATCGATGGGATCCGTGACGATAACTCTGGGCATAAGCGACAATAGCCTAATCGGATGTGGGGCAACAGAAGCAGAAGAGCCAATACCGCAAGCCAGGCTGGATCGCATCCATGTTGACCCAACCCCAGCCAGCACCCTTTAATCTACCGCGAAAGTCCGCCAGCACGCGCAAGACCTGCCGCTCCCAAAGAGCAAGAGTCCCAGTTTCCTAGGCCCCGGTGGAGATGGGTTGCTCACGGGCGGGATCCCACAAGAGCCAGGTACTTGCCGTCGATTAAAAAGATGCCATTGGCAAACTGTACACTGTAGGTGCCCAACAGCCGCCGCTGCAAGATCACCCCTTGTTCGTGCAGCCGAATCAAATGGGCAGGGCGCAACATCGGCATCGGGTCAGCCGTTTTCAAGTAAGGAGGCATCTCCACCACCTCAACCCTCGCCCCCACCGGCAGCAAACCTTGAGCTTCAGACATGGCCCCACAAGCATCGACGCTACACCTGCCTTTAGCTTAACGTAAGGTGCGGAATTCCCCACCCGGGTGGGGATGGATAGCACCCTCTGACTGATTCTGGATGTATTGCTTCACAATTTCTAGGGAGCAAATCATGCCAAAGCCTAGCCCTTCCCAATACACTTTATTGACCGGTATTTTGTTACAAACACTACGTGCAAGTGAATTCTAAAAACTGCGTCAGCGTCGCTTCTTAGTCTGCCATTCTCGATGCTACACTTGCTGTGGCTTCGACTAAGTCACAAAAGGTGACTG
>NZ_JANSIY010000112.1:0-8122 GCF_047462295.1 Synechococcus sp. H60.3
TCTTCCGCTTTTGGCCCCCCAATCGCCTGCACTTTTTCACCCCCCCAGAGTATCCGGAGCTCTCTTCTGAAGGGGCGCAGGCTTCGGGGAGTCGAACCTAAACCTGGAAAAGTCTCTCAGCGGGCCCGCTCCAGCACATAGTCCACCATTTGAAACAAAGCTCGGCGGGCTACCGAATCGGGGAGAACTTCCAACGCCTCGGCAGCCCGACGGGCATAGTCTCGCGCCAACTGGCGGGAGCGCGGGATCCCATTGCTCTGGTAGACCCACTCCAGGGCCTGCTGGAGATCCTGGGGTTCGGCCAGCTCTCGGAGGATGAGCTCCCGCATCTGGGGAAACTCCTCCAGGGCGAACAAAACCGGTGCCGTCAAGTTGCCCTGGATGAGGTCAGAACCCACCGGCTTGCCGAGCATCTCTGCCGAGGCGGTGAAATCCAGCAGATCGTCCACGATTTGGAAGGCAATGCCCAGGTCGCGGCCAAAGTCAAAGAGGCGATCAGCCACCTCAGGACTGACCCCGCTCAGCAGCCCGGCGGCCTTAGAACTGCCGGATATGAGGGAGGCGGTTTTGTAGAAGCTCTTGGCCAGGTACTCCTCCAGCGACACATCCGGGTCGAAGCGGGTGAGGCTCTGGCGTACCTCGCCCTCCGGCAGATCCATGATTACCTTGGACAAGAGCTTCACCACTTCCAGATTGTCCAGGTTAGCCAAATACCAGGCAGCTTGGCCGAAGAGGTAGTCCCCCGCCAGCACCGCTACGCGGTTGTCGAAAAGGGTATTTACTGTGTCGATGCCCCGCCGCACGTCCGCAGTGTCGATGACATCGTCGTGCACCAAGCTGGCCGTGTGGATCATCTCGGTAATTTCCGCCAGGCGCCAATGCTGTGGGGTAATCTCCCCATCCGGCGTGGTAGCCCGCGCAATCAACAGCACAATCGCCGGTCGGATCCCTTTCCCCCCCGCCGAAAACAGATGTTCGGCAGCCATGGCCAGAATTGGGTGTTTGGCGCTAACCAGCCGCGACAGGTTCTGGCGTAAACGCTCCAGATCCGCTTCTACAGGGCCAAAGGGGGAGAGCACAGAGGTCATGGAGCCAAAGTATGAGAGGTTTTACAAAATTTCATATCTCCCCTTATTGTAGAGCACCCCAACGTTCTCGGGGAAAAGCGAGCGGTATCATGCAAACAGTCCTCTGCTTTTTTATGTCGGATCCCGTTTCCCCAGTGCCAACCGGCTCTGTCCCCCCGCTCCCTGCAGAACCCGATTGGGAGGAGGAGTGGGAGCTTGCGCTGGAGCAGCCACCTCTATCGGGGCGAGCCCAGCCTCACCACCATGACCCGCAGTCGCGGCGCAAGCTAATCCATCGTCTGGCTCGCATCGAGGGGCATGTGCGCGGGATCCGCTCTATGATCGAGCAGGATCAGCCCTGTCCGGATGTGCTGCTGCAGATTGCTGCTGTCAAGGGGGCACTGGATCGGGTGGCGCGCCTTATTCTTGACGACCACATCCGTCACTGCATCCGCCACGCCATCGAAAGTGGCAACATCGAGGTGGAACTGGAAGAGCTGCAGCGGGCCCTTGATCGCTATATCAGCTAGTGGATACAAGCCTTTCCCATGGGCATAGGCTGGGCTTTGCTCAAGCCAAGGCTAGCTGTTGCCGTCGGCAGCGTAGCGCTCCAGCAGGGCGGCGCTTTTCAGTTGCCATTGCAGGCCCATGAAGGCCCAGTCCAAGAACTCGTTGATCTCCTCCTGGCTGAATTGCATGGCTTTGCCGATCTCGAAAATCAGAGCCTCTTCTTTTTCCGCCAGCTCGTTGTTGACCACCGCCATCGCTGCCAAATCTCGCAGGATTAGGGCTCCGGCTGCATTGTGTAGAGGAGGGATCCGGCTGAGGTCTAGGATTGCGCCCGTCTCCTCGGCCAGGTAGCTTTGGGCCACCTGTTTTTCGACGCCCATCCCTTCGGCAATTTGCAGGAAAAAGTTGCTCTCCTCTTCGTCCAACTGGCCGTCCACTCGGGCTACCGCGATCAAGGCTTTGAGGTAGAGCTGGCGCTGCTCATCTGTCAAGTCGGCGTAGTTGACCATGGGGGTTGTTGCTGAGCTTGGGTTTCCTCTTCAACTTTGCCATAAACTGCCCCACCGCATAGGCGGGTGGGGTTTTGGGTAGCCCTGAAGCTCACTCACAAGGACTCCGTCCCGCATCCCCTCCCCAACAACAGGCCGGGTTGACACAGCGAAAACGCTTCCCTTCCCGCTGGCCAAGCCACAAGCAGCGGTGACAGGTCTGCGAAGTGTAGGCAGGCGGCACCACCACAACCTTCACTCCTGCTCTTGCTGCCTTGTAGTGCACAAACTACCGCAACGGTTAGAACGCCCCTCGCGCTAGCGGGCCGTAGGCCTCACTGCTCAACCGCCGCCGCTCTGTCTGGCTGCTGGTTGACTCGTCCACGCTCGCGCCAGCGGGCCGTAGGCCTTGGTCGCATCCAGCTTTGCGGCTTGTGAGGCAGACACCTTGAGCTTGCAAGAGATAATCAAAACTTGGGTCATGCTAGGTATATTGGGCGCTATCCCTCTCCACCGTATAGACGGTGAGGGATCCCGTGCATTCAGATGAAGATGCCACTTGGTGTCGATTCGGCCCTTTTTCCGCCGAGGAACAATCGATTATAATAGGGGGTCTCTGTCATAGCCAGCCGCCAAGACTTCCGCTGGGATGCGGTAAGGGGCGGCAGCTTGGCTTGTTTCATCTTTTCTTCTCTTGGTAACCCTTTACAGCTTGCGGAGCACCCCCGAGGAGCAGACACCCCATGGTTAAGTTACGGCTCAAGCGCTACGGAAAAAGACGGCAACCCAGTTATCGCATCATCGCTATTGAAAGTAAGACCCGCCGTGAGGGTCGTCCGCTGGAGGAGTTGGGCTACTATAACCCTCGCACCAAGGAGACAGTTCTGGAGACGGCAGGCCTGCTGAAGTGGTTGCGGCGTGGCGCTCAGCCTACAGACACTGTGGACGGGATCCTCAAAAAAGCCGGCCTCTACGAGATGTTGAAAGCTGGCGAGGGCGGAGTGGTTGCCGCGATTCGCATCCCAGCCATTGCCAAGCCTGAGGCTGGGATCCCTGAGCCGGGGCCGTCCACGGAGGAGCCTGCTGCAGCGACGGATCTTCCTGAGGCGTCTGCGGAAGCGGCAGCGGAGGCGAACTCCCAGGAGCCGGAACCAGAGGCTGAAGAGAAAAAACCTCAGGTTGAGGCTTAGGGGCGGCTGCACTTTCGGCTAAGCTTGGCTCGGCAGTTGTTCTTCCCTGTCGTCTAGCTCCTCATGCCGGATTACGAAGCCCTTGTCCATCTCTTGATCGAGCCGTTGCTCAGCGGCGGCCCGCCGCCAATGGACGTGGAAACCACCTGTGGCGGGCGCAAGGTTTGGCTGCGGCTGGCCTTTGACCCCAAAGATCGCGGGCGGGTATTGGGGCGGGGCGGGCGCACCCTGCAAGCCATTCGGCAGGTCATGATGGCGGCAGCTCAGTTGGCGGGGCAATCGCTGTACATCGACATCTATGGAGAATCTGGAGAGCGGGGTCGGGAGGAGCGGGAATGAGCCAAATCCTCACCTTTTTGGGCAAGGGGGGCACCGGCCGGAGCACCCTAACCGTGGCAGTAGCCCGGGCGGCAGCCCAGCAGGGGCGGCGGGTGCTGTTGGTCGGCCATCAGCCGGGGCCGGGGCTGGAGATGCTCTTGGGTGGGATCCCGCTTTCCGGCGAGCCGGTAACTATTGCCGCCAACTTGAGCGTGGTGCAGTTGCGCACAACCCAGCTTCTGGAGCAGTACTGGACGGCGGCCAAAGAGCTGGAAGCCCAATACGTACGCACTCCCTTTTTCCGGGAGATCTACGGTCAGGAGCTGGGGGTGCTGCCGGGCATGGATCAGGCCCTGGCTCTGGAAGCGCTGCGCCGTTACGATGCCAGCGGCCAATACGACTGCATTCTCTACGATGGTCCAGGGGATCTGACCACCTTGCGGGCCTTTGGGATCCCGGAGGTGGCCAGTTGGTACTGGCGACGGGCTTCTAAAGCTTTTTTGGGATCCGACTTGGCCAAAACCCTGCGCCCTTTTGCCGAGCCGCTGCTGCGGTCGGTTAGCACCGTGGAGTTCTCATCTTTAGAGGATCTGTCGAATCGCCTGGGGGGGATGACCAACATTTTCGAGCAGGGACGCCAGGCCATCGCCGATCCTCGTCGCGTGTTGGCCCACCTGGTGACCACCCCGGATCCGATGGCCGTGCAGACTGCCCGCTACCTCTGGGGCAGTGCCCAGATGGTGGGGCTGACAGTGGGTGGCCTCTGGGTCGTGCCGCTGGTTCCTGGGGAGGTGTCGGCTGCCGATTTTTCTCCGCTGCCTGTGCGCATCCTGCCGCGGCGCCAGGGATCCGATTGGTCGGCTTTGGAAGAGGCGGTAGGAGGGATTTTCGCGGCGCCGGAGGTGCCGCCGCCTGTAGCCATCGACGAGGGATCCCGCACCGTGAAGCTGTTTCTTCCCGGCTTTAGCAAGGCCCAAATCGAGCTGAGCCAATCTGGGCCAGAACTGACCATCACCGCCGGGGATCAGCGGCGCAACTTGTTCCTGCCCCCCAGCTTGGCAGGCCGGCAGGTAAGCGGGGCCAAGTTTCAAGAGCCTTTCTTAGTCATCAGCTTTGGCTAGGCCATCACGCCAGCGGAGGAGAAGGCGATGTTGGCCAAGCGGATTATTCCCTGTCTGGATGTGGCGGCGGGGCGGGTGGTCAAAGGGATCCGGTTTGTGCAGTTGCGCGATGCCGGGGATCCGGTGGAGCTGGCCCAGGCCTACGACCAGGCGGGAGCTGACGAGCTAGTCTTTCTAGACATCACCGCCACTCACGAAGAGCGGGAGATCTTGCTGGAGGTGGTGCGACGCACCGCTGAGCAGGTGTTCATCCCCCTCACGGTGGGAGGTGGGATCCGCGATGTGGACGGGATCCGGCAACTGTTGCGGGCTGGGGCCGACAAGGTGAGCCTCAACTCGGCGGCAGTTCGGGATCCGGATCTCATTGCCCAGGCCAGCCGTCAGTTTGGATCCCAGTGCATCGTGGTGGCTATCGACGCCCGCGCCAAGCCTCAGGGTGGCGGCTGGGAAGTGTACGTGCGCGGGGGGAGGGAGCCGACGGGCCTGGACGCGGTGGAGTGGGCCAAAACCGTGGCCGAGCGGGGGGCAGGGGAGATCTTGCTCACCAGCATGGACGCCGACGGCACCCAGGCTGGCTACGACCTAGAGCTGACCCGCCGGGTGGCCGAAGTGGTGTCGGTGCCGGTGATCGCCTCAGGAGGAGCAGGAGACTGTGCCCACATCCGCCAAGCTCTCCAAGAGGGGGGAGCAGAAGCAGCCCTGTTGGCCTCGCTGCTCCACTACGGTCAGGTGACGATTGAGCAGATCAAAGCCGACTTGGCTGCCCACGGCATTCCGGTGCGTCGCTAAGGGAGGGATCCGTGCAGGCTCCAGATCTGGCTGCTCTCCTGCCCAAGGTGTGCCACCTAGCAGAAGCGGCAGGGCAGGCCATCTTGCCCTTCTATCGGCAAGAACCGCTGCAGGTCGAACTCAAAGCAGATGCCTCCCCCCTCACCCAAGCGGATCTGGCCTCCCACCGCCTGATCTTACAGGGCCTGCAAGACCTGACCCCTGAGATCCCCGTACTTTCAGAAGAATCTGGCGGCATTCCCTACACCCAGCGGCAGCCGTGGCGACGGTTTTGGTTGGTGGATCCCTTGGACGGCACGCGCGAGTTTATCGGGCGCAACGACCAGTTCACGGTCAACATCGCCCTCGTCGAGGCAGGGATCCCCATCCTAGGTGTCGTCCATGCCCCAGCTCTCGGTCTTACCTACAGGGCAGCGCAGGGCCTGGGGGCCTACAAAGGCAAAGAGCCCATCCGGGCCCGCCCCCCCGCCCAGGCTCCTCTGCAGGTGGTGGCCAGCCGCTCCCACCGCAGCCCGGAGACGGAGCAATTCCTGGAACAGCTGCGACGGCGCTACAGTTCTCTCGAAGTCAAGTCCGTGGGCAGTGCCCTCAAGTTTTGTCTGGTGGCTGAGGGATCCGCCCATCTCTACCCCCGCTTTGGCCCAACCCTGGAGTGGGATACCGCCGCCGCCCACTGTATCGTCGAGCAGGCGGGGGGAAGTGTCACAGATTTGAAAGGGGATCCCTTGCGCTACAACAAGCCCGACCTGCACAACCCGCCCTTTGTAGCGGCTGCCGAAGGCGTCGCCCAGTTGTGGCAAGGCTTGATCCCCTAGGCGAGGCTCCAGCTACATGCCCATTTCGGTGGGGTTGAAGCCATCCGGAAACTTGGTGTACTCGTCGTAGAGGGCACCGCGAAAACGGGTGTTGGTGATGATGGCTCCGCGCAGATCGGCGCCAATTCGCAAATCGGCGCGGCTAAGATCGGCCTCGCTGAGATCAGCTCTGAGCAACTTGGCCCGGTAGAGGTTGGCCCCGCGCAGATCGGCCTTGATCAGCTTGGCCCCGATTAGGTTTACCCGCCGCAGCTTGGCTCCGCGCAGGTCGGCTCCGGAGAGATCCGCCCCCGACAAATCCGCCTCACGCAAATCCGCCCCACTTAAGTCGGCATCTCGCAGGACAATGCCCCTCAAGTTCGCGCCGCTCAACTGCGCCCCGCTCAGGTTGGTTCCAGAAAAATCCCGCTGGCCAGACGCATAAGCCTGCAACAGTTGCTTAGCGTCTAGGAGAGGTTTGATATTCGCTGTTGTCATCGCTGTTGGTTCTCTCGCAAAAACGCAGGAAGGCTACCCTAACCCCCCCAGAGGCAGGTCAACGGCCCTTCCAGCCTAGCTTACCACCCTGTATTCTCTAGCTCAGGAAATCCCAACGCACCTGAGCCCAGAGGAGACACCCTTCGGAAGACACGGCCTCCCATGGTTAAAGCTGGTCGATTTCGCGGCGCAGATTTTCCAACTCCGCATCTACCTCGCTTTCAGCCGGGGCAGCAGATTGGGCTTGCGGCAAAACTTTCCGCTCTCCGGCGGGCAACTGGCCCTGCATCGCCGCTTTCAGCATCATCAGCTCATGATCGACATCTGCTCCACCCGCCTCCAGCGCGGCAAACTGTTGCTCCAAGCTGTCCACCGCCAGCTCGGCCACTGCCGCTGATTGGGCCTCCAGGGCGTTTACCTTCTCTTCCATGCGCTCAAAGGCTGCAAAGGCGCTGGTAGTGTCCACCCGTCCGATGACCTGGTTGATTTGTTGGGAAGCCTTGGCCGCCCGGGCCCGCGCGATGAGCATATCCTTTTTGGTCTTGGCCTCGGCGATCTTGCTCTCTAGCTTGGTCATGTTGCTTTTGAGGAGCTCCACCTGCTTGGTCTGCTCATCCAACTGCCGCTTTAGGCTTTGGGCGGTTTCGGCGAAAGTCTTCTTGCGCACCAGCGCTTCGCGGGCCAGAGCCTCGTTGTTGTTGCGCAAGGCCAACTCGGCCCGTCTTTGCCACTCGTCAACGTTCTGCTGCGCCTGCTCGTACTGCCGCTCTATCCGCTTCTGGGCAGCAATGGCCTGGGCAACTGCTTGCCGCATTTGGTAATGATCCTCAGACATGTCCTGAATGGTTTGGTTCAGGATCTTCTCCGGATCCTCAGCGCTGCTGACCAGCGCGTTGATATTGGATCTAATGATTCGGCTGACCCGATCGAACAATCCCATCGGTTGTTTCCCCCTCTAGCAGTCTGACCTAATGCTACCCTTGCCTTTCTGGCGCCTTCCAGTGCTTCTACTCCAGTATAGGGATCCCTGACTGGGATCCGAGGAAATTGGCCGCAGGGGATCCGGCCCAATCCCAGACCAACCCTCCAGCCGCCAAAACAGCCGCTGCAGAGATGGGCCCCTTCCTCACCTGGCAACCCTTGTTCTCGGGTTGGGCGTTCCCGAATGCCCACTCTGGCCGCGCCCCGTCTTATGTCCCACCCCTGGATTTTGGTGGATGACACTAAATTGTCGGGGTCACTGAAAGCCCAGAGGGTTTGCCGGATGAGAACTTTCCGAACTTGGGCAGATTCTCTTGGCTGGTCTGACAATGGGCTGTGCTGGAATCGAACCAGCGGCTCCCACCG
>NZ_JANSIY010000113.1:0-8043 GCF_047462295.1 Synechococcus sp. H60.3
ATTCTTTTTTCTATCTCATCAGCGCATACGAGTGTTAGAGAGGTCTCGTGGGCTCGGAGATGTGTATTCGAGTCAGGTGTGGGTGTGGGCTGGGGCTGCACAATGGCCAGGGCCTCTTCCGCTTTCAGCTCGCCGCGGATCAGCTTGGAGAGAGTGTCTTGGCCGCCGGGGGTGTAGGTGATCTCGCGGGCAGCGCTGTTGAACACGTTGCGGATGGGATCCCCTTTGCTGTCCACCAGTTCCACCACCATCACGTTGCGACCGGGCCTCAAGCCCTTCAAGTAAAAAGACTCCCAGCGATCCAGCAGGCCAGATTGGCCGTTGAGGGTGTAGCGGATGCGCCAATCCCGCGGCAGGTCGGTCAGCAGACTCTCGCGTACCGGGGCGTTGGCCAGCCAAAAGTCCACCAGGATCGGCTCGGCACCGTAGCTGCCGGTGGGGCGGTTGTAGGTGAGCAAAGGCAGGTGCGGCTGCGGCACGTATTCCGGCGTAGGCGCTAGCACATGGAAGCTGACTTGGGCGTAGGCCTCGGAGTTTTTAAAGCTCTCGTGCCAGGGCTTGCCGGCAAACACCCGCAGAGTATGGGATCCCGGCTCCAAATCCTCAAAAACAAGGGGAGCATCGGCATCGTAATGGGCGATGTAGGGCCGGTTGTCCAGCACTACGTGCAAATGGGGGCCGAGGCCCAGTTGCGGATCCTTAAAAAGCGGGTACCCCTGCACTGCAAAGCGAACGGTTACTTGCCGCTCCGACAACACCTCACCCGGCTTAGGGCTGAGGATCTGCACCCGCGGACGGCAGTGCTCCAAGTGGGCATCCAGCTTGGCAATCTCCGGCGGCACTGGTACCCGCTCGAGCTGAGGTAGCTGTTCCTGGGGCTGTTCAGGCGGGGATCCACCGCAAGCGACCAGCACAAGAGCTGCCACCAGAGCCATCCACCATCCCCATCTCCAGGTTCTGGCCTTTCCCGCGTGTCCTTGCATGAGCCTCACATCCCAACACTTTCGGTATCCTGCCGAGCAGCAGATAAGCCATCCCCACATTACCAGCATGTGTCCTTTGGGGAAGATCCCCTCCCCCACCCTAGAATGGGATCAGCGGTCTGGCCCAAGCGGGGTCAGGAGAACTTTTGAGGTCAGGTATGGCTTGGTTGGCGATAACGGCTTTTGCAGGCTTGGATCTAGCTCAGTGGCAGGCTTTACTCAACAACATGGCCTTTGCTGTCTGTTTGGGGGCCATGCTGTTTTACTGGGGGGGGGCAGCGTTTCCCCAGGTGCAGCTTCTGTCTGAGCTGGGCTTGGCGGGGATGATCGGGGCAAACTTGACGATCGCCGCCCTGCTGACGGCCCGCTGGATCGATGCCGGCTATTTCCCCTTGAGTAACTTGTACGAGTCTTTGTTTTTCTTGGCCTGGGGGATCACCACCTTGCACCTGCTGGCTCTCCACTGGACTCGTAGCCGTTGGGTGGGGGTGACGACCGCCCCGCTGGCGACGGGCATTGTGGCCTTTGCCGCCCTGGCCCTGCCGGAAGATATGCAGGCGGCCCAACCACTGGTGCCGGCTTTGCAATCCAACTGGCTGATGATGCACGTAACTGTGATGCTGCTGGCCTACGCAGCCCTCTTGGTGGGATCCCTTTTGGCCATCACTTTTCTCATCGTCACCCGCGGCCAGGAAGTTCAGTTGAAGGGCAACTCCCTCGGCCTGCAATTTCGCCCCTCTCAGCCTGCAACCCACCCGGAATGGACAGAAGCCACCCTGCCATCTCCTGCTGCAGAACTGGTCTACGCCGGGATCCGCTCCCCCCGACCGGCTGAACCTCTTCCCCAACCGGCACCCAACGAAGCGATCGCTTGGCAACGGCTGAGCCTGGCGGAAATCTTAGACAACACCAGCTACCGGCTAATCGGGCTGGGGTTCCCGCTGCTCACCATCGGCATCATTGCCGGCGCCGTCTGGGCCAACGAAGCCTGGGGCACCTACTGGAGCTGGGATCCCAAAGAAACCTGGGCTTTGATTACCTGGTTGGTCTTTGCCGCCTATTTGCACGCCCGCATCACCAAAGGCTGGCAGGGCAGGCGCCCCGCCCTCTTGGCCAGCTTGGGCTTTGGGGTGGTTTGGGTGTGTTATCTGGGGGTGAACTTTCTGGGCAAAGGCTTACACAGCTATGGCTGGTTCTTCTGAGATCTCTCGGGCCAACAAATCAACCCCCGTTTGTGGGTATTCTGGTGCTGGCAAGCCGTCGTGGATCCCTCGAAGGAGAAAATCATGCAACTGTTCAACTACCTGATCCTGTTCTCGGCCCTCCTGGGAATCGCTCTTTTTGCCATGCAAAACGCCACCCCAGTCACGATTAACTTCGCCCCCGGAGTCACCATCGAAAGCCCGCTGGTGATTGAACTGTTGGCTTCTGCCGGGATCGGGGCCGCCCTTGCCTGGCTGTATAGCCTCTGGATGCGTATCCAGTTCAGCATCGAAGCCCGCGAAAAAAATCGGCAACTGCAGGAGAAGGAAGTCACCATCACCGAGCTCAAGGAAATGGTGGTGGAGCTGGAAGCCAAGGTCAAGCAACTGCCCCCCAGCAAGCGCGCCGAACCCCAAGAGGACATCCAGGAGGTGAAAGAAGTGGCCACCGAGGGATCCCCTGCCTAGAACTGCCCCGTATGGATCCCGTCGATCCCCAAGCGGTTGGGGTAGAATTGGACTTCTAACGGCCTCTTCCACTAGTCCATCACTTCCTATGCAGGTTACACAAGAAAAACGCCCTGGCAGCCGGGTTGGCCTCAAAATCGTGGTAGAAGCCGACCAGGTGAAGCGCTCCTACGAAAAAACCTTGCGCCAACTGGAGCGGAACATCCAGATCCCCGGCTTTCGCAAGGGCAAGGCCCCCCGCAACCTGGTGATGCGCCAGGTGGGCCGCGAGCGCGTCATGGCCAGTGCCGTCGATGACCTGATCAACGAGGCCATCCAACAGGCGCTCAAGGACACCCAACTGCGTCCCATCAGTCGCTTCGAGCTGGACGACAAGGTGGAGCAGCTTCTCGATCGCTTCAACCCGGAGGCAGACTTCAGCTTCTCGGGGTATGTGGAGGTGTACCCCGAAGCCCGCGTCGGCCAATACAAAGGTCTAACCGTCACGGCCACCCGCGTCACCGTCAAGCCCGAACAGGTCGACCAGCTCATCGACCGGTGGCGGGATCAGCGGGCCACCCTCCTGCCCGTAGAAGATCGGCCCACCCAGTTGGGGGATGTGGTGGTGATCGATTTTCAAGCTCGCGACGCCGAGGGCAATCCCCTGGAGGAGATCGCCGCCCAAGACTTTCAGTTGGAGCTCAAAGAGGAGAACTTCATCCCCGGTTTTGTGGCGGGCGTTGTCGGCATGCAGCTCGACGAAACCAAGGAGATCACAGCCACTTTCCCCGACGATTACTTCAGAAAAGAGTTGGCCGGGAAAACAGTTACGTTCACCGTCTGCCTCAAAGAGATCAAGACCAAAGAGCTGCCGGAGCTGGATGACGCCTTTGTACAGGAGATCAGCGAGTTTCAGACGGTGGCCGAGCTGCGGGAACACCTGCAAAAGCGCCTCGAACAAGATGCTCTCAGGCAATCTGAGGAAAACCTGGAGACGGCCATCCTCAACGCCATCTTGGAAACCACTGAGGTGGATCTGCCGGAGACCCTAGTCGAGCAAGAAACGACACAACTGTTGGCCCAAAGCCTTCAGTCGCTGCAGCAGCAGCAAGGGGTCACGCCGGGAGAGATCCGCAAGCTCTTGTCCCAAATGCCGCCCGAAACCCTTAACCAGTGGATGGAGCGCTACCGGCCTGAGGCCATCAACCGGCTGCGGCGCACCTTGGCTCTCAGTGCCATTGTCCGGCAGGAGCAGATTGCCGTAGGCCCCAACGAATTGGAAGCCGAGGTGGAAGAGGTGATGGCGGCCTACGCCCAGCAAGGGCAGAAGCTGGATCGGGAGCGAGTACGCCAAGTCGTTCACGAAGATCTGCTGACCAACAAAGTGATGGCCTGGCTGAAGGCTCAGACCACAGTCAACTGGGTCGATAGCGAAGGGAATCCCACCCTCTCTGGCAGCTCTGAGGGTGAAGACTGGCAAGAGAGGGCTGAATCGGCTGGCACATCGGTGCCGGAGGCGGAGTTTGAGGCCGAGAGGCCAGAAGCAGAGGGATCCGGGATCCCTGGGGCAGTTGAGCCTCCTGTCGATACGAAAGCCGAGGGGGAGGTCGCAACAGAGCCGCAGGCAGCTCTCCCTTCTGTAGAAGCAGAGGTGTCTGGGATCTCTGAGGCGGTTGAGCCTTCTGCAGAGGCGGCCACAGCCCCTACTGGCTTGCAACCGGAACAGGCCGCCGCAGCCGAGGAGAAACCCAAACCGGGCAAAAAGAGCAAAAAGGGCAAGTAGAGGATCCTAGTTACCCCCAGACTTGCGGGTTCTCACACTTTGGCCGCCGGGGTCGGGAAAAGCCAGGCTACAGGAGGCCGCGCCGCATCTGATCCCAGAGGCGAAGATAGGACTCAGCTTCGGCGGAGCTCAGAGGCCGCCAAATCTCGCCGCGCTCCCAGGTAGAAGGCTGGAAGTCAGCCCTGCGACGCAGCCGAGGGGGGAGTTGGGCCCAATCCAGCGGCAAAACCGAAGGGATCCCGCTCAAGTTCACCAGGCGGGGGACGAACTCTGGGGTTAGGACGAAGTCAATCCAGTCGGCCAGCAGGGATCCTTCCAGCTCTGGGGAAGCGTTGTGAGCTCTATGAGGCCGCACCCAGACATCCCACCAGATGGCGGATCCCGAAGCCGGGATCACCACCTCCAGCTCGGGGTAGTTGGCCTGGGTGACGTAGAGATCCTGCGACCAGCCCACAGCCACCCAGCTATCGGCCAGGCGCAACATGGGCAAGTAGTCGGCGGAAGTATAGGCCAGAACCTGGCGGTGCAGGGATCCCAGCTCTCGCCGCAGTTCGGCCTCTTCGGGATCGAGGGGATCGTTGTAGGAGCGGCCCAGCTTTTTGAGGACGAGCCCGATCACCTCCCGGGGGTGATCCGGTAGGGTGAGCTTCCCGGCCAGCTCAGGCCGCCACAGATCCGCCCAGTCCCGGATGGGGTTGCTCACCCGGTCGCGGCGGTAGGCAATGGCCGTTACCCCCCAGCGCCAGGGCACGCCCCAGATCTGCCCCTCTCGCCGGGCAGCAGCCTGCCAGCGGGGATCCAAGTGCTGCCATCGTTCCCCCAAGAGGTCAGGTGGCAAGGGATCCAGCCAACCGGCAGCAATGGCCCGATCCAAGGCGTCAGCTCCCAACAGGCTCAGGGCCGCCGCTGACGGCTGCCACCGGAACCATCTCCCCGGATCCCACCAGGCCGGCTCAGGCGGCTGGACGCTCTGCCGCAGGTAGGCCAGCAACTGGGCCCGCTCGTCCAACAGTTGCAGCCGAAAGGGAACCTGGGTGCGGCGGCGAAACTCGTTCACCAAGCTGGCTGGGATCCCTTGTTTAAGAGCGAGAATGAGGGGCAGAGAGCCCCTAGGCCCGCCACAGCCGGCCACCGCCAGCCCCAGCAGGATCCCGTATAGAAATTCACGTCGGCTCAGCCCTTGCTTGCCCACGCCAGTACCGCTCCACCAGAATCAGGGCCACCAGATCATCGTAAGCCTTGTCCGGCACCCGCATTCCCTTCGGCAACAGCCGCTCCCATCCCCGCGGTGGGTAAAAATCCCAGTAGCGCTGACGGGCCTCTTGGGAGCTGTGCCTCTCGTCCACCAGAACGATCTGTTGGGGTGGGAGGAGCGACTGCAGTTGCTGTTTCCAGCCTCGCGCCGTTGTCTGATTTCCCAGGATGAGCCGCTCCGCCCCAAACTGTTGCCAGAGGGCCTGCAACCTGGCCAAGGCCTCCCCCGCCAAGACCACCTCCCGATGCAAGATCTGCCACGCCGGCTGAACTTGCACCACGGCAAGGCCGCACTTGTCCCGCCCCGGGTCAAAGCCCATCAGCACTCGCCCCTCTTCCAGCCCGCCCAGGTGGAGTGGATCCCTCATCCCCCAATCTGCCCCGCCTGCTGAACGGGGGTGGCGTCCTGCTGGCCAGAGGCCTCCGCCATCAGGAAACTCACCCGCAGCGGCCCCGCCGTGTAGATGTCGGTGTCGGCAACCAGCTTCACATCCAGAGGGGTAGTGCTCTGGCGGAGATGCTGCACAACTTCCAAGAACTTCACCTGCGAGAATTCTCCGACAGTGCCGGTGATGGGATCCGAGAGGAGGCCTTCTGCCTGGGAGCGCTGATTGGCCTGGTTGAGGAGCTCTAGCAGCCGCTGTTGGATTTCGTTCTCGCTCAAGCCTGGCTGGATTACACCCTGCGCCAGCACAGATCCCCTGGCAAAGATACGCTGGTTGGGGTAGATCTGCACCAGCACGGGCACAGGCTCGCCCTTAAGCCGATTGGAGAGCGAAAGAATGCGCACCGCCCAGCTACCGGGTTCTTGTAGCTTTTCCAGGGCTTGGTCGGCCTCCTCGCGGCGGATGAGGATGGCGTTCTCCAGAGGGGGGATGGGTTGGGAGCCGAGGGCAAGGGCCCGCTGTTCTGCCTGGGCCAAAACTCGCTCAAACTGCCGCCGCACTGCCGCCGGCTCTGCCCCTGCTGGCGTTTGCACAACTCCTGTAGCCAGGACTTCTCCCGCCAGAATGGCCAGCTCTCCCCGTCGCAGCCGCACCGCTAACTGGTTGAGCTGCGCAATCTCCTGCTCAAGCTGCTTTTTTTGAGTTTCCAGTTGGCTCAGGGCCCCCTGCGCCGTATCCAGAGAGCGCTCCAGTTGATCCCGATCCAGTTGCAGAGCCTGCTTTTGCGACTCCAGATCGGCAATCATCTTTCGGGCCGCCTCCACCTCTGCCTTCACCGCCTCCAACTCTGCCTGGGCCCGCTCCAGGCTGGGCTGCACTTGGGCCAGTTGCTCGTTGGCTGCCGCCAGCTTCGCCTCTGCCTCTTGCCGCTCTTGTAGCGCTATGGCCAGTTGCTCCCGGACTTCGCTCAGGCGGGTCTGGGCTGCCGATTGCTGACTGCGAAATTGGTCGAGATCCAGCTTAAGGCGGTCTCGCTCGGCTCTGAGAGTGGCATTCTCCCCTTCCAGCAGAGCTTTCTGGCGGTTGAGGGCCCGCAGCTCCTGCTCCGCCTGGGCAATTTGGTTGGTGTAGCTGAACAGGGCTTCCGAAAGAGAGCGGTTGAGGAGCAGCAGCGTGCCCAAGGTCAGCGCCGAGATGCTCACGCCGGTAATCACGGCTACCAAAACGGCCGTGTGGCGGGGACGCAGGTTAAACCAGGTGAGGCGCTTTTTGCCAATCCGATACCCGACCCGATCCCCGACAACGGCAATCAGGCCACTGACAAACAACATGTAAAGGATCAGCAGTACGCCTTGCATAGACCGGGATCCCTGCCATGGAAATCTTAGCAAGGTTACTGTGAAGATTTGGGAAGTTGGGGGCAGGCCGAGCCAGAGAAGTGCGGCCCTGGTATAAACTACTCCACCGCATAGGCGGATAGGGTTTAAGGACTTGATCCCGCTGACGCGAACAGTAGCCCTGAAGCAGGCTCGCTTAGAGAGCAAGCCAGCCACAAACTTCCAGGCGTGTTTATAGAACGCCCCAAAAGTGCGGTAGCCCTTGCACCGTTCAAGTCAGTGTCACCCCTCCAAGCGCAATGCCCACAAGAAAATTTCTTACCCTCCCTATAAGACTTGCCTAACTCTGGGTGGATGCGCAGACACATGAGCCCCTTGAGACCGCAAAAAGGCTTCCACCTGCTCAGCTAACATCCGTTTAGAAATATCAACGCTGAATCAGTCCCAATGCCCACCTCGAGAAAATGGGTTTCAGGAGTGGTTGCCCCTGCCGCCAAGAGGGCATCGGCGATCTCTTCCTCTACGGCGAAGGGAAAGCTGCGGGTAGCACCGTAAAAGTCGGCAGCTCGATCAAAACAAACGCTGTGGGATCCCGCCATCGCTGCCCTCTTCTCCAACGGACAAACCGAGACAGACAGAGTATCCACAAGA
>NZ_JANSIY010000114.1:0-7625 GCF_047462295.1 Synechococcus sp. H60.3
TGAGTTTGTTGGTACTGTCGCACCCAGCGGTGTACTGTTCTTTTGGTCACCATGAACCGTTCAGCTACCTGGCGGATGGAGGTTTTACCTGCCTGATAAGCTGTTACAACTCTTTGCCGTAGATCCAAAGAATGGGTTGGCATCTCTTCCTCTCCTTCCTCTTGCAACCTGTACCCCACTTTAAACAGGCTGTAGTCAATGCTATTAAGCTCCAATCCCTGGATTGGCTTGTAGCCATGGGCTAGCCCAAGGACTTTTCGCGCAAGGATTTTTCAAGATCCTTAGGGAAAGTGCAACTGTCGGCTGATGCGCACCATCGGCCCCAGACCCAATCGCGTCGGGTTGAGCGCCTGCATCTCAAACAGGGCCAGAATGTGGCGCACCTGCAGCTCTGGCCAGTTGGAATTTATCCCCATCGCCACCACCAGGCCACAATAGCCGCCCGTCTCGCGGCAACGCCGTTCCCAGCGTTCGCGGGCTATCGAGTGAACAGGATCGTCTTCGGGAAATTCTCCGAACAGGTGCAGGTCGCGGTTGCCCGTTTGGACAATTTCCAAGGCGTAGCGGCTGCCAGCAAAGGGATCCACCCCTGTGTTAAAACAAACACCCTGGGGCCCGCCTTCGCCGCGCAGATTCTCGATCAACTGCTTTGCCTTGGAGCGGGAGGTGCGTACGATCACCACCGGCAGCCCTTCACCCCTTTGCACCAGCTTACTTTGGGGGAGAGGATGCCATTGCCCTGTGCGGCGCAGCGCCTCCACTGTGGTCCAGGGCAACACCCCCAGGCCGAGCTGCGCACCCTCAGGCACGAGATCATCTCGCAGCAAGGTTTGGGTGTGCTCTTCTTCGTCTCCTTCTAGCTCCAGAAGCTCTACAGCCAAGTCGGGCAGGGTGCGCACTTGCACCGAGAGGGTTTCCCCTGGTGCCTGTGGGTTGGGAATGCGATACCGACCCTGACAGGGTTGGAAATCCTCTTCCAGCTTGCGGTGGTACTGCTTCAAAAAACGATGCAAGGCCTCCAAAGCCACCGCCAAAGCCGCCGCCTCGTCTTCCTGCAAAACAACGCGCAGGCCCTCGAGAGGGTGGATGGTGCCGAAGTTCGGCTCGATTTCTTCGGGATCCAGATCAGCCAAGTCCAGGTCTGGCAGCTCGTTGAGTTCGAGATTGCGAGCTTGGAAGGTGAGATAGAGACAATCTTGCCTGAGGAAGGCTTCCTCCATCTCTTCGGGAGTATCTGGTTGGCCCGCGTCCTGGCGAAACCGTTTGAGGGAGTGCAGCGAGCGATAAAAAAGAACCCCGTACTCCATTCCCAGCCGCCCCATGACCGAGACGTAGAGGGTTTCAATGTCCCAGCGATTTAGCTCAATCGCCAAGATTTGGTGATCCTCCAGATAGTCCCAGGGGGCATCTTGCCAGAGGGTGAGGGCTTTGCCGGCCAGCAGCTTCGCGTAGTTCTCCGGCAGCGGAGGCGGGATCTGCTCACTGGCCTCTGCAAAACTCTGCAGGATCTCGTCGATCAGCGGCAATTCCGGCTGGCATTCCACTTTGATGTCCAGCTCGTGCAAAATGCCGCGCAGGAAAAACTGTACCTCCCGATCCCGCACAACGACCTTTTGCGGACGAGCCGGCAAGGCAGCATTGGGCCGCTCCATGGCCATGATCAAAGTTCGCACCATCGGCTCAAGGCCGGAGCCAGCAGGCACCACCTCCATAGCTCGCACCACGCCCTGAACGCCATCCACCCATAAAATGCACTCCCCCTCAGCCAAACCCGAGGAGCTCTGGGATCCCAGGGCTAGGGAGCCTGGTAGGCTGTGGCGATCCCCTTCCCATACCGAGGGCACCTGGGGCAGCTTTTGCAATCGACGAACTGTAGCGGCTGGCAGACCCGACATAGACATCTAGAGAACACAAAGGAACAAACCGGCAGATACCCTGCGCGGGGATCCGCCTCTGAGGGGGTGAGGGGGCAGGATCCCACTGAAGTCAATTTAACCAAACCGCCAGAGTCAAAGCTGAGTTCCTCTCCTGGGATAGCGGGGGCCGCCTGCAAAGCTGATGGTCAGACTCGAACTGACGACCGCTCGATTACAAGTCGAGTGCTCTACCAACTGAGCTACATCAGCAATCTAGCTCTATTGATTCTAGCATCCTCTCTTGGGAAGTTGCCCCCGTCGAAGCTCCCAGCGTTCTCGCCCTAGCCTCTGGCTTGCTGCGGGGGACAATAGGCGGAGGATTCTTTCTCGACCCGGAGGCTTACCCCCCTCCCAGAGGGAGAGGGGAATGGGGCTTGGCCTTAACTGGGCAGGACGGCTACTGCTGCTCCGCTGCCGGTCGGGCAATGGGGGCCAAATAGATCACCAGGGCTCCTGCCAGAAAGCCCAGGATGTTGCGCACCAGCGGGAGCCAATCCTGGGTGCGGGTGATCACCGGGCCGATGCCGAAGGCCCCAAACAAAATGAACCACAAGGGAGAGATAAGCAAAGCCCAGCGCCAGTTAAACAGCTCCTCCGCGTGGCGGGGTTTGCCGGCAAACCCGAAGACGATCCCGCCTAAGATAGAGGTGAGCAGCGTTAGGATCCACTGCTCCTGCGGCAGCCCGGGCACCACACGGCAGCCCCCTTGGTGAAAACAGCGATCCAAAACGTCAACGGTTTCCAAAATGGCGCGCTGAGTGCCGTGCTCTCGCACGTAGAACTGGTTGCCGAAGCGAGATTGCAGCTCAATCCAAAAGGTACGCGGCAGGATCTCCCGCACTGCGTCTCCCACGTTAAAGGCCAGCAAGTTGCCTCCCCTGGGATCGGCCACCATCAGAACGCTGCGCTCGTTCAGGCCCCAGTACTCTTTCACTTGGCGGCCTGGGGTTTGGTCAAACTGGGTCAGCACCCGCAGCTTCCAGCCCGTTTCTTCCTCTAACCGGTTTAGATGCTCGGCCAGTTGCGCTTCCTGATTGCTGGTCAACTGATCCGCCAAATCCAAGACCGGCACCGGCGGCTGCGGCAACTCCATCTCCACCACTGGCAAAGCAGGCTGGGCCCAGATCGGGGATCCCCCACCTAGCCAAATCCACAGCCCCAGGCAAAAGCTTGCCCCGACGCGCAGTATCCGTTGCCATCCGATGCTCATGCTGATTCCTCTCTTGGCTTTGATGACGAGATACTGAGAAATGATGTTAAGAAGTATTTCAAGTTCTTACAGATCCATCATGCATCGGGACAAACCGTTTGGCCAGAGGGATTCCTTTTTCTGGGTTTCCTGAGTGGCACCCGAAAAAGTTGGCAACAGGAACAGCCTCGTGGCGCAGCGTGCTGATTTTCTGGTCAATTGCCCATCCAGAGGGCATACTGGTGGCAACAATTTTGGATCCCGAGGGCGTGCATGATGAACTTCAGACGCTGGTTGGGTCTCTGCTGCGCTGGCCTGGCGGCACTGCTGGTGACGGCCTGCGGTAAGGGATCCACCCCCTACGACAGCATTGTGGTCAACTTTGTCAACACGGCCACTCCCACTGAGATTGCTGCTCTTGCCAAAGCCTACAATTTGCCGCTGCGACCCAGCAGCAACAGCGCTTTTGCCCGCCAGGAGGCTATTTACCTGTTTGATGTGGATGCGGAACATCCAGGAGCCACACGGCGGCTAATCCAACGGCTCTCGCGGGAAGCCCTGGTCGAGTATGCCCACCCCAATTACCAATTCCAGGCCGCTTTTGTGCCCAACGATCGCCTCTATCCCCAGCAATGGAACCTGCGAGCCATCCGCATGCCGGAAGCCTGGGACATCTCCCAAGGGGAAGGGGTAACGGTAGCCGTGGTGGACACTGGGGTGACACGGGTGCCGGATCTGGCCCAAACCGAATTTGTGAAGGGCTACGACTTCGTGGATGACGATGAGGATCCCACCGACCTCAACGGCCATGGCACCCATGTGGCGGGCACCATCGCCCAATCCACCAACAACACCCTAGGCGTGGCCGGGGTCGCCTTCAAGGCCAAGATCATGCCGGTGCGGGTGCTGGATGCCAATGGCTTTGGATCCCTGTCGGATGTGGTGGAAGGGATCCGCTATGCTGCTGACCACGGCGCCACAATCATCAACCTCAGCCTGGGTAGCCGTGCCTCTGCCCAACTGATGGAAGAGGCCGTAGCCTATGCCCACCGCAAAGGGGTGACGGTGATCGCAGCCGCCGGCAATGAAAACTCAAGCGAGGTGAGCTACCCGGCCCGCTACCCCCATGTCATCGCCGTCTCGGCCACCGGGCCGGATGGCAGCAAAGCCCCCTACTCCAACTATGGGGTTGGGGTAGATATCGCCGCTCCCGGCGGGGCCAAGACTCCCGAGCACCCTGAGTACGGCATTCTGCAGCAGACCATCAACCGCCGCAACCCCAACGAGCCCGTCTTTGCCTACTTCCAAGGCACCAGCATGGCCACTCCCCACGTGGCCGGCGTAGCAGCGCTGATCCAGGCTCAGGGCATCAAAGATCCGGATAAGGTGGAAGAAGTGCTGAAGATGTCGGCCACCCCGGTGCCCGGCGACAAGCAGAACTTCTACGGCGCCGGTCGTCTGGACGCAGCTAGGGCCCTGGCCCGAGCCACCGGTCAGCAAGAGGAGAACCCCCTAGTGCTGTGGCTGAAGGACTTCCTGCAATATCTGAACAACAACGGCTACCTCAACCCACGCTTCTGGTTTGATGGTGGCCCGATTGCCCTGGTGCCCAAGCTGCTGATGGTGGTGGGCGGCTACATCATCCTGGTGCTGATCCGCTGGTGGCTGGCTCCCAAGCCCATGCTGGCAACAGTACCCCTCCTGGGAGGGATCCTGCTGGGCAGCGCTGGTCTCTTCCCCCTGCAAGGGTTGGCCATTGTGGGTGCGCCCCGGTGGCCCTTCCAGGTGATGGGGAGCTCCCTGCCAGAGCTGGGCACCGCCTTGGCCCAAACCAATGCTTTGAACCCCTTGTTTGCCAGCGTGTTGATCCCCGGCCTGTTGATGGTGCTGTTCCTGGGCCATCGGCGCTGGCGTTGGGCGGTCGTCGGCCTCTCGATCGGTATGGCCTCCCATCTGCTCCTGTCCGGATCCCTGTTCTACGAGGGGGTACTATGGCTTGGCTCCTCTGCTTGGTTGGGGCGCTCCTTCTTGCTCCTCAATGGTTTGCTCTGCCTGGGCCTGGCCTATTTGGGAGCGCAAGCCATCTTGGATTCCCAGCCCAGCAGCACCGGTTTAGCGCTGAGGAAGTGATGCAAGAATACAGCGGTACCATCGAGTTCCTGGATATCGAAGGGGGGGTGTGGGTGCTGACGCTCCCTTCCGGCCAGCACTACGCCCTCTTCCGCGCCCCCAAAGAGCTCTTACAAGAGGGGTTGGAAGTCACCATCCAGGGACAGATCAAAGAAGATATGGTGACGGTGGCCCAGGTGGGGCCAGTCTTGGAGGTGAAGAGCTTCCGGACGCAGCCCTAGCCAATGCGACCCAGAGCAAATACCCCTGGGATCCCCCCTTGGGGATCCCTCTTTTTTAGAGAGCTTTCTGCGGCTCCAACGCAGCACCCACCTTGCTTGAAAGCTTGGGTGAACACCTCCCAAGACTCGTCACTGATGTGCTCTTGAGTCAACACAACTCACCAATACAGTGCGGGGCTTCCCGCCGATTAAGCTAAAACTCGAACAGTTGCATCCCCGCTGTTACCGGATCGAAACCGGCGGGGAAGCAGGTGTTGTGGTTGTACTGGGCTCCGCTTAAATTGGCTCCCTCCAAACAGGCTCCCTCCAGGTCGGCATAGCGCAGATCGGCACAGCGCAAGTCGGCATTGGCCAGATTGCTGCCGCGCAGGTTGGCATAGCGTAGGTTGGCCCCATGCAAGTCAGACCCGCGCAGGTCGGCCCGGCGCAGATCGACCCCCCGTAAGAAGGCGTACTCCAGACAAGATTGGGGAAAGTGACGCTCTCCCCGCTGGTAACGGCTGAGCAACTCTGTGGCCCCCCGCAGCGCACATTGGGCAATGGTTTGCGTCATCATGCTTCTCCCAACTCAGACCGGCTCCTTCAATATCTCCATCATCTCTACCATCATTCGCTTGAATGGGTTTTGATCAAGGTTACTTAACAAATGATTTTAATTTTGGTTTTTCGGCAAATGGTTCCCCCCAAGTCTTGCCTACAAGATCTATCCTCAGAGATAGCGAAAACCTTTCCAAACCTAGCTTTGCAAGGCAACATTTCTTAATTCTTTGTTGTGAAGGATGCTTAACAACTCCTCTTGTCCGCGGAGTCGCTCCCCAACTGCAAACTCTGCTCAGCATCTTGACCCACAGGTCTGGACATACTCTTTGGGATCCTGTAATCCAGCCGTCGCCTCCCCTTCTCTGCGGTTGGTCAAGTACCCCATGGCCACAGCCTGCTAGGGCCTCGGAACCACTGTAAGCAAACCGCACAGCATCCGCTTGCAGGAGTGAAGTCTAGTCGGCTTGAAACTGTGGAGCGGGGCAGTCCATATCTTTGTTCAAGCTGTTATCCTGGAGCACCATGCCAAAACGTAAGCGAATTGGGATCCTCACCAGCGGTGGCGATTGTGGCGGCCTCAATGCCGTTATCCGAGCAGTGGTGCGGCGGGCCCGCGACTATGACATGGATGTTTACGGCATCAAAAACGCGACCGCAGGTCTGATGGCGCGACCGGTGGAAGCAGAGCTGCTGGATGTGAAGCGGGTTTCCGGCATTTTGCGCTATGGCGGCACCATCCTGGGTACTGTGAACAGGGGCAACCCCTTCGCCTATCCCATGCCGGATGGCAGCTTGGTGGATCGCTCGGCAGAGGTGATCACGGGTTACCACCGGCTGGGGTTGGATGCTCTGATCGGAGTGGGGGGAGATGGCAGCCTGGCCATTCTCCGGCAGCTAGCCTTGCAGGGGGATTGGAACTTCGTCGGGATCCCTAAGACCATCGACAACGATGTCGGTGCCACCGAGTATTCCGTGGGGTTCAACACGGCGTTGAGTGTGGCCGTGCAGGCTTTGGATCAGCTCACCTACACCGCCATCAGCCACAGCCGCGTCATGGTCATGGAGGTGATGGGTCGGGATGCCGGTCACATCGCCCTCAGTGCTGGCATTGCCGGGGGGGCCCACGTAATCCTGATCCCGGAGATCCCCTACAAGCTGGAAAATGTCTGCAAAAGGATCCTCGACCGCAAAGAGCGGGGCAACAATTTCAGCATTGTGGTGGTGGCGGAGGCCGTTCGCACTGAGTCCGGAGAACCGGTGACCTACACCAATAGCCTGGGGCAGTCTCTCTACGGCGGCATTGGCTATTACATAGGCAACGAGATTGCGCTGCGCACCGGTATCGAGACGCGGGTGATGGTTTTGGGCCATCTGCAGCGGGGGGGCACTCCTTCTCCTCTGGATCGCCTGCTGGGGGCAGCTTTTGGGGTGGCGGCTGTGGACTTGATTGCTCAGGGCAAGTACGACCGCATGGTGGCCTGGCAAAATCGGCGCGTGGTGGATGTGCCCCTGGCAGAGGCCATCGCCCAGTACCGACGGGTGGAAGTGGATGGGGCTCTAGTTGCCACGGCCATTGGTCTCAACACCTATGTGGGCGAGGTGGATCCCAAACTTCTGCGCACGTTTTAG
>NZ_JANSIY010000115.1:0-7581 GCF_047462295.1 Synechococcus sp. H60.3
GGGCAGAGGAAGAGACAAAAATCTCGCCGTAAAGCGGATGGGGAAACCCCACCCGCCTGCGCGGTGGGGTAGTTCATTGCACGACGGAGCTTACTTTGGAATCATAGGCTACAGTCTCTCACCTTGTTGACGCGCGGGATCCCGCCCGGTTAGTCGATAGGGGCTGAGATGAGGATAGGATGGGGAGAGGAGATTTCCGGAAGACCGACTAGGGATCCACCTCTGCACGCTATGCTCTAGAGACTGAAAGGATTGTGTAGGAACGTGAACATCCTGCGGCAATATATCTTTCCTGCTCTCATCCTGCTGGTGTTCCTATTTACTCTGGTGGTGGTGAGCATCCGCTCGTTTCTGCCGGAAGATATGGCCCAGCCGGCCCCGGTAGAGGAAGTAACATCGATGGGTCTTGCCGATCTTTCTTCCGCGAATGTTTGAGGATGGCTGAACTGGAGATCCCTCTGCCTGCCGGTTACCGTTGGCGCATTGGCTCTGCCTGGGATCGGCCCTGGGTGCGGCGGGGATTGCAGGCCACCTTGCAGGAGTCTTTCCCCGAGCAAAGCCAGTGGGATCACCTGGAAGCGACCCTGGATCGCCTCTTCGACCCCCCCCGTACTCCCTGCTGGTGGATCCTCAACGAAGCAACAGGGGAGCCGGTGGGCGGCGTGTGGGCCGGCATTTCTACTGACCAAGCCACTCATCGGCGGGTGGCCTACGTCTTTTTGCTCTGGGTGGATCCTGCCCATCGTCGGCGGGGGCTGGGCAGAGCTTTGCTGCAACAGGTAGAACGCTGGGGATCCCAGCAGCAGTTGTCGGCCATCACCTTGCAGGTTTACCGCCACAATCAAGCTGCCCTTAACTTCTATAGGCAGGCCCACTTTGCTGTGCAAGGCTACTGGCTATACAAACCCCTCGGCCCTGCTGCCGCCTCCCAGGAACTGGAAGACTACGAAGTTTTGTAAAGAAGCTGGGATCTGCCCGCAGCCGCTCTTTTGATGAAAACGTGATGGAAACGATGGCATCGACTGGAGGGAAGGCCCATGTCCAGACCTGTCAAACTCAGTGAAGCCGAGATCCAGGCCAAGCTAGAGAAGCTGCCCGGCTGGTCTTTGCAGGAGGGGAAGCTGCATCGCCAGTTTCAATTTCGCTCCTTTGTGGAAGCTTTCGGCTGGATGAGCAGTGTGGCTTTGGTGGCCGAGAGTATGGGGCATCACCCCGAGTGGACCAATGTCTACAACCGCGTGCGGGTGGATCTCACCACCCACGATGCCGGAGGCATTACGGAACTGGATTTCACCTTGGCACAACGCATGAACGAGCTGGCTGGGTGAACACTCTCTCGGCAGCAGACTGAGCTGGGGATCCCTGCAAAGCTCCTTGGGTCGGGGATCCCTGTTTTGTTCATGGCTTAGAGTTGGGCCGAGTTTTGACACTCCCACTGCCTAAAGGCGGGGGATCCTTACGCAGTTCAAAAACAAACTCGTAAAGGCGCTGTTATTGCCAATTACGGGCTTTTCCGCCCCGCACTCCAGTTCGGGGCTACCAAGCTATCCTTCTGTGTTGGAAGCTGCCTTTGTCTGATAGACTAAGCCTAAGGTTAAGAAATGATAATTTTATGAACGTGCTGGTTGTGGGGGCAACAGGAACGCTGGGCCGTCAGGTGGTGCGGCGGGCCATCGAAGAAGGGCATCAGGTGACTTGTCTGGTGCGAAACCCGGCCAAGGCTGCTTTCTTGAGTGAATGGGGCGCCCACCTCAAGGTGGGGAACCTACTGCAGCCCAGCACGCTCCGAGCGGCGATGGAAGGCGTCGAGGCGGTGATCGACTGTGCCACGGTGCGGGTAACCGACACCCTCAGCGCCCGCCAGGTGGATTGGGATGGCAAAGTTGCTCTGATCAATGCGGCACGGGCTGCCCAAGTGGGCCACTTCGTCTTTTTCTCCATCATGGGTGCTCAGCATGAGTACCCCAATGTGCCCCTGATGAATTTCAAGCACCACATCGAGAAGTACTTGATCGGATCCCAGATGCCCTACACCATCTTTCGTCCTGCGGGCTTCATGCAGGGATTGATCGGCCAGTACGCCATCCCCATTTTGGAAGAGCAAATTGTTTGGGTAGCCAGCGAGAGCATCCCCACGGCCTACGTCGACACCCTAGATGCAGCCCGGTTTGCCGTGCGAGCGCTCAGCGTCGAAGCCGCCAAGCGGCAGATCTTCCCTTTGGTGGGGCCCAAGGCCTGGACATCCCAAGAGGTCATCGCCCTGTGCGAGCAGCTCTCCGGCAAAAAAGCCAAGGTCAGCACCATGCCCTTGGGGCTGCTGCGAGGGGCGCGTAAGGTGGCCCAGTTCTTTCAGTGGAGCTGGAACATTGCCGACCGGCTGGCGTTTGTGGAGGTGATCGCCGCCAAGGAGCCGATGCATGCCGACATGACGCCTGTGTGCGAAGCCTTGGGCATTGAACTGGCTTCTCTGACCTCCCTTGAAGACTACCTGGCCGAGTATTTCCAAAAGATGTTGAAACGGATTCGCGAGCTGAAGGTTAAGCAACCCAAGGTCAAGACGCCTTTCTAGGTTGCTGCCAACCAGTGGCTGAGGCAAAAGAAGGGGGGAGAGCGTAAACTGGAGAGCAGGCTAGCATCCTGCTTAGTTCTTCTTAGTTTTTTCAACCCCAGCCTCCTCCTATGAGCGAGACGTTGGCCCCCTCTCTAGAAGCGACTGCCGTGCAGCCTGAGCCGGCCATTGCCGTCACTGGTCTGAGCAAAACCTATCGCACCGGCTTTTGGCTGAACAAGGTGGTCAGCCCTCTCAAGGATTTTTCGCTAACAGTGGCCCGTGGCGAAACCTTTGGGCTACTGGGGCCTAATGGAGCTGGCAAAACCACCACGATCAAGTGTCTGCTGGGCATTGTGGAGCCTACCAGCGGCAGGGGCACTTTGCTGGGCAAACCCCTGGGGGATCGCTCCATCAAGCAGCAGGTGGGCTATCTGCCGGAAAACCCTTACTTTTACGACTACCTAACTGCTTGGGAGTTTCTCCATTTTGCGGGCAAGGTCTTTCGCTTGTCCGATAGCCTCCTCAAGGAGCGGATCCCACAACTGCTGGAGCTGGTGGGGCTTTCTATAGATACGGCCCGCAAAAAGCCAATGCGCACCTACTCCAAGGGCATGCTGCAGCGCACTGGCCTAGCCCAGGCCCTCATCAACGACCCGGAGCTGGTGTTCCTGGACGAGCCGATGTCGGGGCTGGATCCCATAGGCCGCTACCAGATGCGCGAGATCATCTTGTCTCTCCGGCAACAGGGCAAGACTGTGTTCTTCAACAGCCACATCCTGGGGGATGTGGAGGTAATCTGCAACCGCATTGGCATTATTGTCGGCGGCAAGTTGGTGCAGCAGGGAACATTGGACGAGCTGCTGGGCCAGAGCAAAAGCTACCGCGTGCAAGGGCACGGCGGCGCCATCGACCAGTTCCGCGACCGCCTCGAGCACTTCTCGATCCAGGGATCCCATTGGTCGGGGGAATGGGGCGGATCCCTGCCGGAGCTGCTCACTCTTTTAAGCCAGGCGGGGGCAGTGGTGACCGACTTGCATTGGCAACGGCAGTCGCTAGAAGAGTTCTTTGTCGAGCAGGTGCGGGCCATTGAAGGGGAGCGCCCCCTCTCCGCCTAAGCGTGCTCCCCAGTTGCTCTACAGCGCAGACGCGACCTGGAGTTGCACCGCTGATCTGGCTGATCTGGAGGCCTAAGTAATGCACTTGCAGCAGGGTACGATTGGGATCCCTGGAGCGGGTGGGCCACCCGCAGTTTATTCTCTCCACAGGCTGCCTGCAGCTCCTTTTGCCAGGAGATCTGGATGCCCTGATGCAACAGCTCCAGCAGCAGGGCTCTGCTATAGTCGGGGATCCGCTGCGACTGGGCGATAAGCTGTTCCTTAGCTGAAGACTTTTGTTCTTATTCTCACGCGCTGCCTGCGCTCTTGCCGGATCCCGACTCGGCGATGACGGTGCGGTAGTACTCCTCCAACTGTTGTGTGGCCGCCGACCAACTCCAGCGCTCGGCCTCTTGGCGGGCCTGTTGCCGGAAGATCTGCAGCTGCCCGACACTCTCCAACAGTTGCCGGGTGGCCTGGACAAAGTCGCTGTCGGAATCGGGATCGAAGAGAAAGCCGTTGCGGCCGCTGTCCACCACATCGGTAATGCCGCCACAGCGGGGGGCGATTACCGGACAACCGGCAGCCATGGCCTCCAACAAGACCAAGCCCAGCGTCTCGGTGCGGGAGGGGAACACGAACAAATCCGCGGACGCAAAAGCTGCTGCCAGGTCCTGCCCCTGCAAGTAGCCCGTAAACACCACGTCGTGGCCGGCAAAATGTTGCTCCAGGGATCCCCGCTCCGGCCCGTCGCCCACGATAGCCAGGCGCGCCTGCGGGATCTGCTCCAGCAACACCCGGATCCGCCCCACCTCTTTTTCCGCCGAGAGCCGACCTACGTAGAGCAACAGCGGCCGCTCCGGCTGCCCTGCCGTAAGGCGGGCCCGCATCTCTGGGCTAGCAGCCTGCGGGTGAAACAGCTCCGTATCCACCCCCCGCTGCCACAGGTGAACCCGCTCGATGCCGTGGGCGCTCAGCTCCTGCATCATCGCCGTCGAGGTGCAGAGGTTGACCCGTGCCAAATTGTGCCCTAGCTTGAGGAGGTTCCACAAAACTCCCTCCAGAAAGCCCAGCCCGTAGTGCTTCAGATACTTCGGCAGATGGGTGTGGTAGGAGGCCACCAGCGGGATCCCCATCGCTTGGCTGTAGTAGAGGCCCCCCAACCCCAAAACCGCAGGGTTGACCACGTGGATCACATCCGGACGGAAACGGCTAAGCACCCTGCCGATGACTGGGCCGGGAGCAGCCAGCTTCAACTCCGGGTACAGGGGCAAGGGCAGGCCTGGGATCCCGTAGACCCGTGCCCGGGCAAACCGCCTGGGAGCCCCCTGCGGTGCGACGATAAGCACCGAGTTGCCGCGGGCCGTCAGATGGCGCACCGTATGGCAAAGCCGCGTAACGATGCCGTCCACCTTGGGCAGAAACGTCTCCGTAAACAGGGCTATGCGCATCAGGGATCCCAGGCCTCACGAAAAGACTCTAGGATGAGTGTTGCACAAAACGGCAATGTGATAACGCCTCGACGCACAACCTCACTGCAGTGGAACAAAATGGATTGGCTCAGGTTTGCTGAGAGTTGGTACTTTGCTCTCGCCGAGGGTATCTGCCGCCGTTTTGCTGATCAACAGCAGCGTAGCCGCCAGAGCCAGTCCAATAACGTCTCGCCACATAATCCGCTCCCACACTCCTCACTCCTCATGCCCCCTACTGTAGCGGCGGTTTTTTCGGCTGGGCAGTGATGGGCGACGGATTTTTAGGTGACAACAATCACTTCCAGAATTGCGGCTTTGCCCCCTAGTCGCGAAAGGCCAGTTGCAAGCTGGTGATCAGCAGAACCAAAGAAAACACCGCCATCACCCCTCCCCAGAACCAGTAGGGCAAAAACAGGTTTTGGGCAATCTGGCTGGAATCGGAGAGGATCAACCGCCCGTCGATGACAGCAGCGTCCATAAAGAGATAGTCGAGCTGGTGATAGGTGCTCACGCAGGCTTGCACCCCCAAAAATTGCAGGGCAAAGCTTTGTAACCAAGGAGCAGCCCAGCGAGCTACTGCCAGGATGCCCAAACCCATGGCCGGGAGGAACAAAAGGCCAAAAGGGGAACGCACCCAGAGCAGCGTCGAGAGCAACAACAGGGATCCCAAAAATACCAGCCCCAGCCGAGCTGTGCTGCGGCGGCGGGAGGTGAGGATGAACAGGGCCCCAGCTATGGGCGGCCCCATCGGCCCGGCAGCCGCCACCAAGGCCCGCCCCACCCGCCCCAAAAACAGCTCGCCACTGTGAATGGCCAGCCCCGAGCCGTCGGGATAGATCTCAAGACGATGAAACTCCCCCCCCAACAGCAGTGCCATCAGGCCATGGCCCATCTCGTGAAACCAGGTGGCCAACAAAGTAAAGGGGTAGAGGAGGTAATTGCCCCAGGGAAACCGCCAGAGCAAGACTGTCAGCCCCGCCGCAGCCACCAGCCAGATCACGCTGTGCTGGCCAGGCCTTGCGGAAGGGGAAGGAGGCAGCTCAAACTGAGTCATACCAGCAGGTGGGTGGAGAAAAGGCCCAAGATGCCTTGTCGGCCTAGACGATTGCCGGCAGAAAAAAGTTCCACATTAGGCAAAAATAGCCGGGCCAACTCCCCTCTCCCTCTGGGAGAAGGGTTGGGGGTGGTCGCGTGAGCGGCGCGGAGCGCTTGGGTGACCTCTGGGAGAGGGGTTGGGGGTGAGGACCAACAATAGCAAGGAGACAGGGGAGCCGTCTCACAGGTAGGCTGGAGAAGCCCCAAGGGATCCCTGCCTATGGCCACCTTCCTGCGCGACTGGAGTTACCGCTTTCCCTGGCTTTACCGCAGCATCAGCCGTGCGGCTGCCCTAGCAGTGGGGGGATATGAGCGACTGCGCCGGCTACCCCTCCAAGGGATCCCCATCCAACCCCAGGATTGGGTCCTGGATCTCTGCTGTGGCCCTGCCGAAGTGACTCCAATCCTGGCCGAGCTGAGCCAAAACGTTGTCGGCCTGGATGCTTCCCCCAAGGCCCTGGCGGCAGCTCGCCAACGCCTCCCCAAGGTGGAATTTGTGGAAGCCTTTGCCCAGGCTCTGCCCTTTCCTGCCAAGAGCTTTGATTGGGTGCACACCAGCTTGGCCCTGCACGAGCTGCCTTTTCCTGACCTGGAACAGGTGCTGCGGGAAGTGTGGCGGGTGCTCAAGCCGGGGGGAGGGCTTTTAATTCTCGATTTGCACACGCCTTGCCAGCCTCTCCTTTGGCCAGCTTTGGCCCTCTTTCTAGGCCTGTTTGAAACCGAGACCGCCTGGCACTTCCTCAAGCTGGACTTGCCCCAGTATCTGCAGCAACAGGGCTGGCAACCTGTCTGGCAGACCCTGCACGCTGGAGGAGCCCTGCAGGTGATCCAGGCCCAAAAGCCTGCCGCCTAAGCTGCTCACCCTTGGTGCCAGAAGGGGGTGCCGAGAACCGGTGTGCTGGGCTGAGCCGCTTCCTGGGGGGTCATCGCGCCGGCCAGGTAGGCTCGCCGGCCTGCGCGCACTGCTTCCGCAAAGGCCTCGGCCATCGCCACCGGATCCCGAGCCAGAGCCACTGCCGTATTGAGCAGCACCCCGTCAAAGCCCCACTCCATCACCTGGCAGGCGTGGGAAGGCAGGCCTAGACCGGCATCCACAATTAGCGGTGCCTCAATCCGCTCCCGCAGCAGGCGCAAGTTGTAGGGGTTGAGGGGGCCCTTGCCAGTACCGATGGGAGCCGCCCAGGGCATGACTACCTCACAGCCGGCATCCAACAGCCGCTGACACAGCACCAGGTCGTCGGTGCTATACGGCAAAACCTTAAACCCCCGCCGCACCAGCTCGGCGGCAGCAGCGGGCAGTTGCACCGGATCCGGCTGGAGGGTGTAGTCATCCCCTATCAGCTCCAGCTTAATCCAGTCGGTGCCAACC
>NZ_JANSIY010000116.1:0-7547 GCF_047462295.1 Synechococcus sp. H60.3
CTAGAAATTGGAAACGAGAAGGGCTATGGTGCTAAGCCAAGCCCTTCTTTCTTTCGGTTCCCCCTTTGGGAGGATCCAATGAGCTCAGTGCTGCCAAAGCTGGCTCTGACGTTGGGAGATCCGGCGGGGATTGGGCCGGAAATTGTGCTCAAGGCCCTGGCGGATCCCCAAGTGCAGGCCTGCGCCCAGATAACCGTAGTAGGCGAGCGGCAGGTTTTGCAGGCTGCCCACCGCCTCTTGAAAGCAAAAGGGGTAACGGATCCCTTAGCCGACCCAGCAGGGATCCCAGTCCTGGAGTGCCCCAGCGGCTTCCACCTAGAGCCCTCGCGCGTGGGTCGGGGGGATGCCGAGAGCGGGGCAGCCAGCTTTGGCTACCTGAAAGCAGCTATTGAAGAGGCGCTGCGGGGGCAGTTCCAAGGGATCGTGACCGCCCCCATCGCCAAATACCTCTGGCACCAGGCGGGCTACCCCTTTCCCGGTCAGACCGAAGTCCTGGCCCAGCTCAGCGGGCGCGAGCGCTACGGCATGCTGTTTGTGGCCCGTTCCCCCCACAGCGGCTGGCAGCTCCGAGTTCTGCTGGCCACCACCCATATTCCCTTGCGCCAGGTGCCCCTCACCCTTACCCCCGAACTGGTGCGCACAAAGCTGGACCTGCTGGCGGGATCCCTGCGCCAGCTCTTTGCAATTGCCGATCCCGTCATTGCCGTGGCTGGCCTCAACCCCCATGCCGGCGAACAGGGGCAACTGGGCTCGGAGGAGCAGGAGTGGCTGGCGGAGCTGCTAGGTAGTTATCCCCACGCCAAAATCTGGGGGCCCCTCCCCCCCGATACGATGTGGCTGGCTCCCGCCCAGGCTTGGTATGGCCAAGGATCCCCCGCCGTGGCCGACGCCTACCTGGCCCTCTACCACGACCAAGGCCTGATCCCTGTAAAACTGCTGGCGTTTGATCGGGCCGTCAACCTGACCCTGGGGCTGCCCTTCATCCGCACCTCCCCCGACCACGGCACCGCCTTTGCCATAGCCGGGCAAGGGGTGGCCCGGGCCGAGAGCCTCAAGCAGGCCATCCTGCTGGCAGCCGAGTTGGCCCTTAGCTCCGCCGCAGCGTCTCGATCCCTTCAGGGCTAGCAATAATGGCCTCCGTGGCCATGCCGATAAACAGGCCGTGCTCCACCACTCCCACCGTTCCCTTGAGTTGCTCAGCCAGCTTGGCTGGATCGGCGATGGGGCCAAACTGGCAGTCGAGAATGTAGTGCTGCTCGTCGGTGAGGTAGGGATCCCCGTCGGCATTGCGCCGCAGTACCGCCTGACAGCCCAGGGCCTCCACCCGCGCTAGGGTCGTCTTCCAGCCAAAGCGCACCACCTCCACCGGCACCGGAAAGCGCGTGCCCAGATGCGGCACCTTCTTGGAGGCATCGGCAATAATGATGAGCTCGGCAGCGCTGGCCTCCACCAATTTTTCCCGCAGCAGAGCTCCCCCCGCTCCTTTGATTAGGTTGAGGGATCCCACTTCAATTTCATCGGCGCCGTCAATGGCCAAATCTAGGCGCGGCTGCTCTTCCAGCGTGGCCAGCGGGATCCCTAGCGAGCGGGCTTGTTCCGCTGTGCGCTCCGAGGTGGGCACCCCGATAAACTGCAGCCCCTCCTTTTGCATCCGCTCCGCCAGGGCGCTCACGGCAAAAGCGGCTGTGGATCCCGTGCCCAGGCCCACCACCATGCCCGACTGGACCTTTTGAGCTGCCGCCTGGGCCGCCGCCTGTTTTAGCTCATCTGCACTGGCCATAGTCCAACCAAATTTACCGTCCACTCCAGCTAAAGCCTGGCGGTGCCTCCACCACCTGGCCAAAGAGATCGTAGGGCTCGGCCCGTGTAATCTGCACCGGCACCAGGGATCCCAGGGATCCCGGCCCGCGCACGTACACCACCCCATCCACCTCAGGGGCAAAGCGGGGGGAGCGACCAATCCACTCGCCGGTGCGGGGGTTTTCCTGCTCCAGGAGCACAGGCACCACCCGGCCCACCTGCTCGCGGTTGCGGCGGAAGGCGATCCCTTGCTGCAGTTGCATTAGGCGGGCGCGGCGCTCTTTTTTGACGCGCTCAGGCACTGGGTGGGGGAGGTGGTAGGCAGGGGTACCTTCCTCAGGAGAAAAAGTAAACACCCCCACATGGTCAAATTGGTGGCGCTGCACAAAGTCCAACAGATGCTGGAAGTGCTCCTCCGTCTCGCCGGGAAAGCCCACAATAAAGCTGGTGCGCAGCACAGCGTTGGGCAGCGCCTGGCGCAGCCGCTCGATGACCCGGTCGTTGACCTGGCCCTGCCAGGGGCGGTTCATGGCCTTGAGGATCTCGGGATGGCTGTGCTGCAGCGGCAGATCCAGATAGGGCAAGAAATTGGGCGTCTCTTCAATGGCCTCCACCACGGCTGGGGTGATGCCCGTGGGGTAGGCGTAGAGCATGCGGATCCAGGGAATGGGAACCTGGCCTAGGGCGCGGATAAGCTCGGCCAGCCGTGGCTCCCCGTACAGGTCGATCCCGTAGTTGGTGGTGATCTGGGAGATGAGGATGAGCTCCTGCACCCCTTCTGCAGCCAGCTGTTCTGCCTCCCGCAGGATAGACTCGATGGAGCGGGAGCGTTGCTTGCCCCGCAGGTGGGGGATGATGCAGAAAGAGCAGCGATAGTCACACCCTTCAGCTACCCGCAGGTAGGCCACCGGCGCGTGGGTGGTGCGATAGCGGGGGACGGTCTCATCGGCAATGTAGTCCAAGCTGGAGGTAACGGCGTTAACCCGCTCTCCCCGCTCCACCCGCTCAATCACCTGGACAATTTGGTGGTAGTCGCTAGTGCCCACAATGGCCACTGCCTCCGGGATCTCCCGCAGCAGCTCCTCTTGGAAGTGTTGCGCCAAGCAGCCGGCGATGATGATCTTCTTGCCCTGTACCGCCAGCTCCATCAGGGTGCTGACCGACTCCCGCCGCGCCGCCTCGATGAAGCTGCAGGTGTTGACGATAACGTAGTCGGCGCTGTCTTCATCCCCTTCCACCCGGTAGCCCGCCTGGGCCAGCAGACCCATCATGTGTTCTGTGTCCACCCGGTTTTTCTCACAGCCCAGGTGCACAACGGCAACGGCCGGTGCTTCCTTTGGAGGAGCGACAGGGCCGCGAGAGGGTGTAGGCAAAGCGGTCTCCAACCGGTTCATAGCCACAGGAGAGGCCGAGAAAATGGCGACAGCACAAATTAAAGCTTTCTTATTCTAGTTCTAGTTGGGCTTCGCTTCTGAAGGCGGGGAGGAGGATCGTCTGCCCACCAGCTCAATCGGCCTACCCCCCAAGTTGAACCCACACCAAGCCAAGAGCTACAGCCACTGCCAGACCGCTGGCCGCCCAACTGCAGGGATCCCCTGCCCTCTCTTCTGGGAGCAAGGGCGCTTTTCCGTAGCCCCGCAGGCGCAGCGCCTGATAGACGCGCTCAGAGCGCTCGTAGCTGCGCACTAGGAGAGTGCCTACGGCAGCAGCCAGGAAGGGCAGGTCTTGGCGCAAGGCCGGGCCCGGGCGCCACAGGGATCCCCGCGGTTGCCAGCCCCTCAAGCGGGCTGCTCGTTGCATCTGCTGCCACTGGGCGCCTATCTCCTGCAAATAGCGCTGCGTCAACCAGGCCAGTTCCAGCAGGAGGTCGGGGATCCCTACAGCCCGCAGGGCTGCCAGCAGGGCTGGCAGAGGGGTGGTCTCCACCAGCAGCGTCGCCAGCGCCAACAGGGCCAGGCTGCGCCCGCCAAGGCAGAGCGCCCTCTCCAGCCCCTCCCAGCGCAAAGCTAGGGATCCCCAGCGCCAGAGGATGGTATCTCCCACAACTAGGGGTAGAAGGGCAACGAAGGCGATGAGCAAAGCGCCTGGAGCAGCCAGCCGTCTTAGCCCTTGGCGCAGGGGCAACCCGGAGAGCGCCCAGAGAAGAGCCACCAGCACCCAGACTAGGGGCAGCAAGGTTAAGCGCTGCACCTGGGCGCAAGCTGCCATCAGGGCTCCTAGGCCCACCAGCTTGGGCAAAGGCCGCCCGCGGCGCAGCCAAGCGGGGGAGGGAGGGAGGGGAGCGGGTGGGGAGAACTGCCTTCCCCTGAGCTCCGGGGAGATGACGACCTCGGCCCTATCTTTTGGCATCTTCTCCCAACAGATCCGGTTGCACCCGCTGCAAAAACCGCACCACCCAACGGGTAAACAGCCCCTCCACCGCTGCCAGAGGGAGGTGGGCCATCACCAAGCTGCCCAAGGCCAAGCGCTCTGCTTGGGTGGAGACCGTCCCCTCGCCTAGGAGAGCAGCCATGAGCACCCCATAGAAGAGCAGCGCCGCCAGCCCCACCCCCGCCGCTCCCGCCCAGAAGGCCGCCAACCCAGCTCCCATTGGCCGCCGGCCTGCCCGAAAGATCCCCCCTGCCAAGAGCGCCGGGATCCCCATAATGGCGGCGTTGATCCCCAGCGTGGTCAGCCCCCCGTGGCCAAAAGCCACCGCCTGGAAAAACAGGCCCACCACAATTGCTGGGTAGGCCAAGGCCCCCAACAGCACGCCCAACAAGCCATTGAGCAGCAGGTGTAGGCTGGCCGGAGGAAAAGGCAGGTGAAGGGAGGAGGCAACAAAAAAGGCGGCGGTCAGCAGCGCCGCTTTGGGGAGTTGGCGGCGGGGATCCTTTTCCAAGCGCTGGAGGAGGTGTAGGCTCCAACCCGTCAGCAGGGCAGTGATGCCATACCCCCCCAGCCAAAGCGGTGCTGGCAGAAGGCCCTCGCTGATGTGCATGGCTAGTCCTGGCTCAAAGCGGCAGCACCTCCTGGGGAGTCGGGGAGTTCTGGGCCTTGGGAGGGACGGGGCCGGGAGAAAAACAGGGCCGTACCCAAGCACCCCCAGAGGATGCAGGCAGCCATAACCCCCCGCTGCAGAGGGCCAAAGGAGGAGCCGTTGGGGATCCCCTCTGCCTGCATAGCCGCTTCGCCCACCGGCACATTCACCACCACGCCGTGGCCGGCCTGGCGAATGCGCACCTGCCACAGTCCCTTGAGCTCAGGATCCGGCTGCAGCAGAAATCGCCCCTGCTCATCCGTTTGCCCTTCCTGCCAAGGGGTGGTGGGATCGGTGGGTGCAAACACCGTGACGCGGGCAGAACGCAGCGGCTCGCCGGAATCGTAGCGGGCTTGGATCTCGAAAGTGGGAACGGCCCGCCAAGAGGCCTCCACCCCATGCCCCCAAGCCGGAGTAGACAAGAGCAGGCCGCAGGCCAGCCAGCTCAGTTGCCAGTAATTGTAGAAAGGGAGGCGCTTTGGCCAGACTAAGTGCATCGGTCGGCAAAAGTAGAGGACAATCTCTCGACTGCAAAAGCCACCCAAGCTTGAGGGCAAAGACCTAAGGTCAAGATCCCGTCCTGTCGAGGCGGTCAGAGGACGCGCGGCAGTGGCCCTCCCCCACGTGGCCCAAGTTCTGCAGGATCTCCAAGAGGGTTTTGGACGCCGTCCCACTTTCCTGCAGGTCATCCCAGACCAGAGGGTCGGATCCCCCCTTTAGCCGCTGCTCCAGAGAGAGGGGATCCAGCTTCACCAGGGGGGCAAACCCCAGCGCCACCCGATTGAGGTCATCTTCCGGCGGTAGGCTGCCATCCCCAAACAGATGGTCAAAGTGGAAAGTCGCTTCCAGATCCGCCACCTGGCCCGCCTGGACAAAGCCCTTGCGCGCTTCCCCCACATACTCGCCGCAGACAAAGGCCAGCTCGGGGCTGAACTTGAGCACAAAGGGGATCCCCTCTCCCTCCCCTTTTGCTGGCCGGGCTTTGCCCTCGATCCAGAGGGAGTAGCCCTTGGCCGGCCCCTCCGCTGCCGGCACCAGGCGCCAAGCCAAGGCGTTGTAGTGGCCAGGGGGAGCTTCCAGGGATCCCAGCAGAACCCGTTCTGCCCCCGCCGCTGGCACCAAATCCACCGTGAGAGGGCCTGTCAGGCTGACCAGGGCCTTGGCCCGCAGCTCCTCCTCCCCTTGCGGATCAAAAGGGGGATCTGTCTGGTAGGCCGTGACATCTGCCAGCGTCACGTACACATGCTCAAACTGCAGTGCCCAGCCGTCCTTGGAGACCAGCCCCTCCCGCACGAATGCTTCGCCGTTGGCCCATAGCTCCAGCGTGCCTTTGGCCGAGGCAGAGATCGCCTGCGGCTCCCTGATCCCCTCCCGTTTTGCCGCCGGGCGACAAGCGGTTATCCCAGAGGCCAGCCCTAGGGCCACCAGAGCAAAAACTACCCCTTTGGCCAAGGGATCCCTGAAGGAAATGACCCACAAGGGAGAGAGGAGTTGCTTCACCTAGAGTTCGGCCAGCGCTACTGACCTAGCCAAACACAAACTTTCGGGGCACCACAATCCCCCGCTGGGGCATCTTGCTACTCCTGCGCCAGGTTTCCAGCCCGCACCCAGCCCTCTTGCCCGTTCTGCCGCCGGATGCGCTGCCACCGGCCATCGGCGCTGTACTCCAACACCGTCACCACCTCGTTCATGGGCACACCACCGATGTAGGCCCCTTCCCGGTCGGGAGTGGCTCGCAGCGCCAAACCAATTGGCTCGATCACCCGCCCCTGTGAGCCGGGGGCAATGTTTGTTGCTGCCGAAAGCCGAGTCGGCAAAGGAGTAGGGTCAGGCGTGGATTCGACTGTAGAAGTTGCAGAAGTTGTGGCTGAAGCAACCTCTGTCGCCCCTTCCACAGGGCCCAAATTGCCCGCCCGCACCCAGCCCTCTTGACCGTTCAACTCCCGCCGCACCCGTTGCCAGCGGCCATCGGCGCTGTACTCCAGCACCGTCACCGTTTCCCCCGCCACAATTCCCCCTTGGTAGGCTCCATCAGCAGAAGGCTGGCTGCGAATGGCCAGGCCAATCGGCTCAATCACCCGCCCGCGGCTGCCGGGAGGAAAGGTCTCAGGGTCGATGGTGCCCGCCGCCGGCAAGGACTCTGTCCCACTGATGCGAACAAAGGGGGGAGAAGGCAAACTTGTCGGGCTGGGCAAGGGAGCCGGGCGCACCGCCCGCTGAAATTGGGGTGGAGCAGGGGGAGCCAACATTGGGGCAAGGAGCTGCCACAACTGCCAGCCCAAGGCCGCCAAGGCCCCAACGGAAACACTCAGCACCATCAAGGAGCCAAAGGGGAGGATCCCAGAGGCAGGAGAGGAACGGCCTCGCATCCGCTGGTTAACCATCCACTACCCCTCCCCGCCAAGCCAGCAGCAAGAATCCACAGACGAGACGCTCTCCTCGCTGACAAGCGGGGGCTTACAGTCATCAAAGCGCTCGCATCTCAATCATTCGATCATTTATAACATCTTCAGCTAGAAACCGCAGGAGCCCCACCCTGTACCCGTAGGGTCAGGGCCGGGAGGAATGCGGATAACGTATAGTTGCAACATGACCCAAGTTTTAACTATCTCCTGCAAGCTCAAGGTACAGCCTGTTAAGGAATCAAGGGATACAGTAGCAACACTTAGCAAACCAACTTCGGAAGCAGGATGGATTGATCAGGAGTAAAGAAGTCTGCACTATCTGC
>NZ_JANSIY010000117.1:0-7512 GCF_047462295.1 Synechococcus sp. H60.3
CCGCCGAGAGAGCCAGAACCACCTACGGGCATGGGCTAGCGCTTGCCTCCACAACTCCGAAGCTTATTGACACTCCCGCCGCCCAAAGGCGGGAGATTCTTACGCCGTTCAACAACGAACTCGTCAAGACGCCTCTAGACAGGATCTTGAAGCAAAGCCGCAAGTTCTGATTACTTTTCTGTTCGCGTCAACGGGATGGAGTCCTTGCAAGTTGGCTGAGACGTTGTCATCTCCCAGCCACTTGCCACCGGTTGGGTTTCTCACCGTGATTAGGTGCTCGCCTGGGAACGGTACGCCTTCTCGGCAAGTATACTCAACTATACTATACTATTGACGAGCACCTAAAGTTGCTTACGGGCGCGGGGCTAGCAAGCTATCCTTCTGGGCAATGTAAGGGATCCCTGCCTTCCCAGGCGCGGTTCTCTTGGCTTATGCTAGTGAACAACTCCCGACACTCATCTTCGTTGAGTCAACACAACATGGCTTACGCCACGCTGCGCCAACCGATAGCGTATGGGCTTCACGCTTCCCAGACTTGTGTATACAGAGGTCTCAGCGTGCTGCTATCATGCAACCCACGGCGGGAAACTCTCCAGAGATTTAACTTGTTTTGCTCAATTGTAGGACGAACGGCTTTCATCCCGACACGGATTGGCTCTTGAGTCAACACAATTCACCAATACGATGCGGGGCTTCCCGCCGATTAAGCTAACCATTGTTCAGAGACCCCCTTGCCGGTGTATCCTCGGTAGCGCAGTGGCAAGTGCGGGGCAGCAGGTCGAGCCAAACCAAGCCTGAACACCTGAGAAGATGAAAGCCATCCTCATGAGCGTGCCCGGGGGGCCGGAGGTTTTGCAGCTTCAGGAGGTGCCCGACCCTGAGATCCGCGGCGAGCGGGAGCTACGTGTCCGCCTTAGGGCCGCCGGCGTCAACCCCATCGACACCAAGCTGCGGCGGCGAGGCACCTTCTACCCCGAAGAGATGCCGGCCATTTTGGGATGTGATGGTGCCGGCGTTGTAGAAGCCGTAGGATCTGGGGTCAGGCAGTTTCAAGTTGGAGACGAAGTTTACTTCTGCCACGGCGGCCTGGGCAGGCAGGCGGGGAACTACGCCGAGCTGATCGTGGTCGATGAGCGCTTTGTCGCTCCCAAGCCCAAGTCCCTCAGCTTTGCCGAGGCTGCCGCTGCCCCCCTGGTGCTGATCACCGCTTGGGAAGCCCTCTACGACCGGGGACGGTTGCAGGCTGGCCAAAAGGTGCTTATCCACGCCGGGGCAGGGGGTGTCGGCCATGTGGCCATCCAACTGGCCCGTCTGCGGGGATGCCAAGTGGCTACCACTGTGAGCACGCCGGAAAAGGCCGAGTTTGTCCGTTCCCTGGGAGCCAGCTTGCCCATCTTCTATCGCCAGACCAACTTTGTGCGAGCCGTTCTGGATTGGACGGAGGAGGAGGGAGTGGATCTTGCTCTCGATACCCTTGGCGGCCCAGTGCTGGAGCAGACCTTCCCTGCCGTGCGCGTGTACGGCGATCTCGTGACCCTGCTGGCGCCAGCCCCAGAGACCGATTGGCGGGTGGCCCGCGACCGCAACTTGCGAGTGAGCTTTGAGCTGATGCTCACCCCGATGCTGAAGAACCTTATCGTTGCCCGGCAAAACCAGGCGGAGATCCTCCGGCAGTGCGCCCGCCTCATTGACCAAGGCCAACTGCACATCCGGCTCAGCCACACCTTTCCCCTGGCCGAAGCGGCTGCCGCTCACCGGCTGCTGGAACAGGGATCCGTTTTGGGCAAAATTGCCTTAACCATCTCCGACTAGGCATGCTGGAGGAGGCCCTGCCCGGATCCGAGTCTATGGCCACTCCTCTCACCCCTCACCTGCTGGAGAACGAGAGTTTCTACGAGAATGCCCTCTGCTGGCTAGGGCGACCGCAGACGGCCTATCGGCTGCTGAGCGAAGCGGTTTTTCCGGCCATCTCCTCTTGGGTGCGGGGAGAGGTGGACAGCTACTCCTTCAATCACTGGCAACCGGAGGACGTGCGCACCTTTCTCTACCCGGTGGTGGTTCTGGGAGACCAGGAGACCCTTGTTCTCGCCAGCGAGGCCCTGCTCCTCTGCGGCAGCGGCAACTACTACAACCCCTGTGACTTGGCCATTGTGGTCTTCGTGCAGCAGCCCCAAGAGCTGTTCAGCCAACTGATGCAACGCATCCGCCGCGCCGAAGCCATCATCACCCGCGGACCGGAGGTGCGCATGCTCTCTGAACAGGTGAGCCTGGCCAAACGGGGGCGAGACTACATCAACACGAAGTATCTGGTCTGGCCCTACGCCCTTTCTGCCGCCGCTCAAGATACTTTGGTCAAACAGGGGATTAGCGTTATCCGTCTTTCACCGCAAGCGGCCGCCCTGCCCTTGGGAGACTAAGCTGAGGGCAATTTGGAGGAAAATGGGGATCCCTGACTTTTTCGTCTCCATCTTTATGGCCGATGCCCACCTGCCGCCGCTAATCCAAGCGATGTTGGAGCCGGGGTTTTACCCCCATCCGGTGCGGGAGCCGATTCAGCTCGTCCAAACCCACATTTCCTACGTTTTCTTGACAGGGGACTACGCCTATAAGGTGAAGAAGCCTCTGGATTTTGGCTTTTTGAATTTCACCACCCTGGAGCGGCGACGCCACTTTTGTCAAGAAGAGCTGCGCCTGAACCAGCGCGGCGCGCCGGGGCTTTATCTACAGGTGTTGCCCATTGTGCAAGCCAAGGGCCGGTTTCAGCTTGACGGCAGTGGCGAGCCCGTGGAGTACACCCTCAAAATGCGGCAGTTTCCCCAAGAGCAACTCTTCAGCAACCTCCTCGAGCGGGGGGAGCTGACCCCAGCCTTGATGGAGGAGCTAGGGCGGGCGGTGGCGGCCTTTCACGCCCAGGCGGAGACCAACGACTACATTCGCAGCTTTGGCCGGCCAGAGCGGGTGCGGGAGGCCTTCGACGAGAATTACGCCCAAACCCAGCGCTACATCGGCGGCCCTCAGACGGTTGATCAATATCGGGAGACGCAAGCCTACACGGATCGCTTTTTTGCCGAGCGGCAGGAGCTGTTTTACCAGAGGATGGCCCAAGACCGCATCCGCGAAGGCCACGGGGATCTACATCTTGGCAACCTCTGTTGGTGGGAAGGCCAGATCTTGCTGTTTGATTGCATTGAGTTCAACGAGGCCTTCCGCTTTGTGGATACGATGTACGACGTCTCCTATGCGGTGATGGATTTGGACGCTCGCCACCGCCCCGATCTGGGCAATGCCTATTTGAACACCTATCTGGAAGAAACGGGTGACTGGGAAGGACTAAAGATCTTGCCCATTTACCTCAATCGCCAGGCCTATGTGCGGGCCAAGGTCACCTCTTTTTTGCTGGACGATCCTGCCGCCTCGGAAGCTTCCAAAGCCAATGCCTTCCACACTGCCGCCCGCTACTACCGCCTGGCCTGGGAATACACCCTTCCCAAACAGGGGCAGTTGTTTTTGATGGCTGGCCTGTCGGGAGCAGGCAAAAGTACGGTGGCCCGCTACCTGGCCCGCCAGCGGGGGGCCATCCACATTCGCTCCGACGCCGTGCGCAAGCACTTGGCCGGGATCCCTCTGCGGCAGCAGGGGGGGCCAGAGGTGTATACGCCCGAGATGACCGACAAGACTTATCGCCGCCTGGTGCAGTTGGGAGTGGAGTTGGCCCGGGAAGGTTACAGCGTGATTCTGGACGCCAAGTTTGACCGGCAAGCGCTGCGGGGCATGGCGATTGAACAGGCCCAACAGTGCGGGATCCCGTTGCGCATCCTCTACTGCCATGCTCCTGAACCTGTCCTCCGAGAGCGCCTACAACGGCGAACACTCCCTTCATCGGGCCCGGGTGAGCCGCTGAACGTCGCCGACATTGCCGATGCCACCGCCGATCTCCTTGCCCAGCAGCAGGCGCAGTGGCAGGACTTTTCCGAGGGGGAGCGGCGTTTTCTACAGGTTTTGGATACCAGCCAAGATTGGCAAGCGCAACTGCAGCGGAGCTAGGTCTCGACTCAAACTGACCAACCTCGGGAGAATGGTTACCAGCAAAGTGCATTCTGCCGTTTCCAGGTTAGAGGCTGGCCGCAGCCCCTGTTAAACAGGGATCCGGATCCCAGGCGGCGGTCAGGTGAAGAGTTTTTCTCTGGGAAGAGAGTTGGGCAAGAATCGAGGCGGTGCAGGAGGAGCCAAGGGTGAGCGAGGTAAGGGCTGAAGATTTACGCCTGATGTTTCTGTTTGAAGGCTTTTCCCCTGAAGTGCTAGAGCCGCTGGCTCGCCAGATGTCGCTGCGCTCCCACCCTGTTAACCAGGCCATCCTGTTACAGAACGACTGGGGCAACGCCGTCTATTTCATCCTAGAGGGTTGGGTCAAGATTCGCACTCACGATCTGGAGGGCCGGGAGGTTACCCTCACCATTCTTGGCCCAGGGGAGATCTTCGGGGAAATGGCCGCCTTGGACGAGGCGCCCCGCTCCAGCGATGTGATTGCCCTGACAGCCACCAAGGTCTGCTGTCTGTCGGCCCAGAACTTTCTGGCTCTTTTGGCTGCCGATGCGCAGGTTGCCATCCGCCTTGCCCAGCTCATGTCGCGACGTTTACGGCAGATCAACCGTCGCCTGCAATTGCGGGAGGCCAGCAGCGTCGCTCGCGTCGCCGATATCCTGCTCTTCTTGGCGGAGTCGCGGGGGTGGGTCGGTCGCAAGGGGGTAGAAATCCCCAATTTGCCCCATCGGGAGCTGAGCAGCTTGAGTGGCCTTGCCCGGGAAACGGTTACCCGCGTCCTTGCCAAGCTGGAGCAGGAGGAGCTGATCCGCCGGGATCGGCAGCGGGACATCCTCTGTATCCCCCAGATGGATGCCCTGGAAAAGCTAATTGGCTAAAGTGAGGGTCGCCACCCGTTGCCAAAAGCCCTCTCGGCATCCTAAAATAATGGTTCCAGAGCCGGGATAGCTCAGTTGGTAGAGCAGAGGACTGAAAATCCTCGTGTCACCAGTTCGAGTCTGGTTCCTGGCATCTGCCAATAACAGGTCAAGATGGGCTCAGGTCTGCAACCTGAGCCTTTTTGTTGCCGGGAATTCCCAGTTTTTGCCTTTTGCGAAACCGCTTCTGCCGGCTCTATGGCAAAAATCAGTTCTCGCGGCGCACAGCGCTCTCGTGCCATCTGCCCAATATCTTGTCTGACAAAGCGCTCAAAGCCACAAAGATCAGGATCCCTAGGCCGGTAACCAGCACCAAGGCGGCAAACATGCGAGGCACCTGCAAATTAAAGCTAGAGATCAAGATTTGGTAGGCGATCCCGGCCCGTTGCCCACCGGTGCCGGCGACAAACTCCGCCACCACGGCCCCGATCAAAGAAAGGCCACCGCTAATGCGCAGGCCCCCCAGAAAATAGGGCAGAGCACTGGGCAGACGCAAGTAGATCAAGGTTTGCCAGCGATTGGCCTTGTACAGTTGAAACAGGTTGAGCAGGTTGTGATCGACACTGTTTAATCCCAGGGTGGTGTTGGAGATAATTGGGAAAAAGGCGACAATCCAAGCGCAAACCACCATTGCAGCAAACGTATTGTTGCGCAGCCAGATGATGATCAGCGGCGCGATGGAAACAATGGGCGTTGTTTGCAAAATCACCGCATAGGGAAAGAGGCTGCGCTCAATCCATTTGCTCTGGGCAAACAAAATCGCCAACAAAAGCCCTGAGACCGTGGCCAAAAGGAACGCCACCACCGTAATTTGCAGGGTGATCAAAAGGGAAGGAAAAAGGGATCCCCAGTCTCGCACCAGGGTTTGCACCACCAAAATCGGCCCCGGCAATAGATAGGGGGGCACCCCCGTTAGCCGCACAGCCACTTCCCAGCCCACCAGAAAAAGGATCCCGACGATCCCAGGGGCAATCACATCCAGGTTGAACCACTTGCGCAGATCCCATCCTTGCCCGGAGGTCGGCGGCGCAGAGCCAGACACCTTAGCCGCATCAGTGGGTTGGGGCCTGAGTTTTTCTTCCACCGCGCTGTTCAGTCGCGGCAGATCGCTATCCAGCCAGGGCCCAGAGGAGCGCTCCGGTGTGCCAAGCAGGGATCCCAGCCGGTGAGACAGCCAATCGAGAAGGAAACTGAAAGGACTTAGCATGGTGGAGGGGGAATCAAGGGCTCTAAGACCAGGAATGCCGCCAAAGGGGGATCCCGTCAGCGCAGCCGTCCGGCAGAGAGGGGGCACAGGTAGGGATCCTGATCCGTGTCGCGCATGGCCTCCCGCAAACGGGTCGCGACCTCCCGGCAATAGTCGTTGTAAAGGGGCGAGGTGCGAAACTCTTCCGAGCGGGGGTAGGGTGCCTCAATGGGGATATCCGCCACCACCCGCCCAGGGCGGGCTGCCATCACCACCACGCGGTTGGACAGATAGACAGCCTCGTAAATGTTGTGGGTAACAAAAATCACCGTCCAGCGCTTCTCCTGCCACAACTCCAGCAGTTCGCTGTTCAGCTTGCTGCGGGTAATCTCGTCCAAGGCGCCGAAGGGCTCGTCCATGAGCAGCACCTGGGGTTTGGTTACCAAGGCGCGGGCAATGGAAACCCGCATGCGCATACCGCCGGACAGCTCGCGGGGAAAACTGCGCTCAAACCCCCGCAGGCCCACCAGGTGGAGGGCTTCCAGAACCTCTCGTTCGGCTTTGGGCTGGGGCTCACCAGCCAACTTCAGAGGTAGGCGCACGTTGTCCATCACCGTTGCCCAGGGCATGAGGGCCGGCTCCTGAAACACAAAGGCCAATTTGGGTTGCCCCTGGGAGGTGTTTTGCCCCCATTCGATAGATCCCGTGGTTAGGTGGCCCAACCCAGCAATCAGCCGCAGCACCGTGCTTTTCCCGCAGCCAGAGGGCCCCACCAAGCTGACGAACTGCCCTTCCTGGATGGCCATGTTCATGTCTTGCAAAGCCACCGTGCCATTGGAATAGACCTTGCTGACATGGTTAAGGGTAATGACAGGGGCAGACATGGCTCGTGGTTCCCAGACCAGAAGACAAAGGGATCCCTTCTCCATCCAGAAAGAGAAGGACGCTCAGTACCATTAAAAAACACAGAGGGATAGCTGGGTAGCCCTGGACTTGAGGGCGGGACGGAAAATCCCGTCAGCAACTTTAGTTGCTCATCAATGGTATGGTTGCTACCAAGGTGGTACTGTTCCCAGGCGAGCCCCTAAAACGGTGAAAAACTCAGCCAGTGGCAAGCGTCCGGGAGAGACTAACATCTCAGCCAACCTGCAAGGACTCCGTCCCGCTGACGCGAACAGAAAAGCAAGCAGAACCTTGGAGCTTTGCCTCAAGGAACTGTCTAGAGGTGTCTTGACAGCGTCTTTACGAGTTCGTTGTTGAACGGCGTAAGAATTCCCCACCTTTAGGCGGTGGGAGTGTCAATAAGCTTCGGAGTTGTGGAGGCAAGCGCTAGCCCATGCCCGTAGGTGGTTCTGGCTCTCTCGGCGG
>NZ_JANSIY010000118.1:0-7461 GCF_047462295.1 Synechococcus sp. H60.3
GTTAAAACAAGGGCAATTGCTGCTCTTCCCCTTCAGCAAGGCTTGCAGGATCCGCCTCCTCCCCGTTGGCATTCCCCTCCGACAAGGGATCTGCTGCTTCCGCCAGCAACTGACGGGCAGCCGCCAGCAACTCGTTGCGCAAGGGGGCCAGATCGGTGCGGTCGGCTAGATACTGCTCCAGAGCAGTCAAAGGTTCCAGCCGGCTGGGATCCAGGCCCGGCAGGCGAATACGGCTGGGGCTGACCACGTCTGGGACGAGGGTGTAGCTGAAGGCAGGGGCGAGGGCCTGGTGCAGAGCCCGCTCGTCAACGCAATCGAGCTGGTCGGGACGGAGGCGGTAGATCAGGCGCAGAATAGAGCCGGCCACCGGCGCCTTGGCAATGGCCTCCAGCAGTTTGGCCTGCACCTGCTGGGGGGGATAGGGGGTGAGATCGAGGCGGATGGTGTGAAAGGTGCGGGTGGGTAAGGGCAAAAATTCGTAGCTGGCCCCTGTGGCCGTAACCTCTGCCAACACACAACCCTTTTCCTCTTTTTCCTCCCCAAAGTCTACTCGCTCAATGCTGCCGGGATAGATCACCAACGGCTGCCGACACAACACCTGGTGACGATGCACATGACCCAAAGCCACGTATTGGTAGGCGGGCCGCGCCAGCAGCGAGAGGGGCACCGTCAGTCCCTTGCCCACCGAAAGATGCCGCTCTGCCCCGTAGCGGGCCGTCTCCACCATCACATGGGCCAACAAAATTGCCGGGATCCCTGGCTGCAAAGTGCGGATCTCCCCTTCCAGAGCCAGATTTAGGCGCTGAAGGAGCTGATGAGTGAACACTTCGGCATTGAGATCCAGGCTCTCCTGGCGGGCAAGCAGGGTGGAGCGGTTCAGCCAAGGCAAGGTGGTCACCTGCACCGGGCCGCTGCGAGTTTCAATCCAATGGGTTTGCAGCCGATCCCCCACAACAAATCCTGCCACTCCCAGAGCGCGGTAGATAGCCAAGCTGTTGCCTTCTTGCCCCTGCCCGTACTGGTCGTGGTTGCCCACCAGCAGAACGGTCGGGATCCCGGCATCGGCCAGGCGGCGAAATTGTTGGGCAAAGAGCTCTTGGTGCAGAGGCGGCGGCGTCGCATCGGGAAAGGCATCGCCCCCAAACAGCACCAGATCCACAGCCCGATCGAGGGCACGATCAATGCACAGGCGCAAAGAAGTGACAAAATCCTCCAAACGCGTGTTCAGCCCCGTAGCCGGGTTGATGGAGCCGTAGGCCAAGCCACTGCCCAAATGAATATCGGAAAGATGCAGCAGCTTTACCATCTCAAACAGCCTTAAAGCCCTTCCAGCCGTTGCCCTCACTTCTGCCCGCCATTGCCTGCGTTGCCAACTTTTGGATTGGCACCTCCCTCGGAGTCAGATGAGGAATTCCCGCTGAAGCTAAGCCTGTCGGCGCGGCCTGGCTCGATCCAAACGCAAAGGTCGGCCCATAAATTCCTGGCCGTTGGCGACGTCGATAGCCTCCTCTTCCTCGGCCTCCGTGGCCAAATCCACGAACGCGAAGCCCCGTGTCTGGCCGGTTTCTCGGTCTATCGGAATTGTAACTGACTTAACGTTCCACCTCTGCTGGAAGAAAGCCGCTAGCTCTTCCGTTGAGGCTTTATAGTTTAGGTTTCCCACAAAAATGGTCATGGCAATTCAAGCAAAGCAAGGCGCAAATCGGAAAGAGCGGCAACCAAGGCTCAAGGTACTTCACTTTTATCATGAGGCCCCGCCTAATCGCCCAACATGACAGGATGTAAAGGGATCGCCGCTCAAAAATCTTCGCACTTCCCTATCCAAAATGTGCTTTTATCAAACTTTGCGGGAGTGTACTTTTCCCGCTCCTTTGTTGAGTTTCCCCTCCAGCCCTGGCCGGACCAGGATCCGGAGGCACTTGCCATTTTGTTGCAACTTGTTAAACTAGGTTATTAAGATATGTATTGTCCTGCTTGCAGTGCTTGTCGGGAGCAGCGCTGGGATATCCTAGCGCGAGACTCCCTCCTACCCTAAGAGTCTCAAGGTGACGATAATGGATGAAACGCTAGGTCTCTCTCTGGAGCAAGAATTTCGCCAGCGGGCTTTCGAGACGCTGGTAGCTCGCATGAGCCCTGAGCAGGCCAAGGACATCCTGGTCAAACTGCACAAGCAAATGCTGTTACAGGAGGCCACCTACCGCCAGTTGCTGCGTCATTCCCTCAGCGTCTAATGCATGTCCTTTCGCTTCCCACCTGGTGGATTCATATTGCCAGCGTCTTGGAATGGCTGGCGGCCATTGTTTGCGTGTGGCAGTTTGGGGAGCGAATAGGCCGGCCAGAGTGGCGCGGCTTGAGCTGGGCGATGTTGCCTGCCCTACTGGGGGCAATGTGTGCCATTACCTGGCACTGGTTTGACAACGATCCCGCTCTCAACTGGGTGGTCACTGTCCAGGCGAGCTTGACGCTTCTGGGCAATTGCACTCTAGCCTGGGCTGCCTACCGCATTTGGCGGGCGGAGCAGGCGGAAAAGTCCCTTGGGAGGAGGGATCCAAGCTAGGCAATGGACAGTTTGTTTGCCCTCTCTCTCTTCCCCTATTTGGTCTTCTTGTTTTTCCTGTCGCGGCTGCGCCGGATCCCGCGCCTGGCCCTGATTGGGTTTTGGCTGCTGCTACTGTTTGTGGCCGTTAGCATCCCGGCAGGGTTGTATGCCCAACTCCATTACGGCACTTCCCTAGCCAATGTGGATCCCTTGCATGGGGCGGCAGAGGCTTTTCTCACCCTCTCCAACATTCTGGTGGCTCTGGGCTTCAAACAAGCCATTGACCAACAAGGATCCCTAGAGGCTGGGGACGGCAGCTCCGAGTCGTAGTCATGGCAAACGAACCTGAATGTAGAATGGAGGTCTAGACTGGACGTCTTCTGCTGTTTATTCTGAGAGACCTGCCGGATGGTGGCCACCCTTTCTGTCCCCAAAGCCAAACTGAAAAACCCGCCTCTGCGCATCCATCGGATGGGTGACAAGGTGCTGCGGCAGCCGGCTAAGCGCGTCAGCCAGGTCAACGACGAGATCCGCCAGTTGGCGCGAGACATGCTGCAGACTATGTACAGTGCCGATGGCATCGGCCTGGCAGCTCCTCAGGTGGGCATTCCTAAGCGCTTGATTGTGGTGGATCTCTATCCCGATAAGCCAGAGGTGCCACCGCTGGTGCTGATCAACCCGGAGATCCGCGAGTACCTGGGCGAAGTAGTAGCTGGCCAGGAAGGCTGCCTTAGCATTCCGGGCGTCTTCTGCGAGGTCATGCGTGCGCAGGGGGTGGTGGTTTCATTTAAGGACGAAACCGGGCGGCCCCGCACCCTCCAAGCCGACGACCTGCTGGCGCGGGTTATCCAACACGAAATCGATCACCTCAACGGTGTGCTGTTTGTGGATCACGTGGAGAACGAGCTGCTGTTGGATCAGGAGCTGCGCAAGCACGGCTTCCAGATGCAAGATGTGCAGCGCAAAAACAGCATACTTGCCACCCCTTCACCGCAGCCTCGCTAGGTCATTGCCGCAGGCGCTGCGCCAAGAGCTGTTCTTCTAGGGCGGCAATGCGGTTGTAGGCAGCGGTTAGCTGGGCGCTCAGGCGCTGGATTTGGGCTTCTGGGGCAAGCTCGTGTCCCATGCTGCGGCTGCTTACCCCAGTGGGTTCATCATCCAGCAAAAAGTTGTGGCTCCCATCTTCCACCAAGTCTGAGGTGAGAACGCTGTAACGGGAGGGGGCGGGGACATTTTTTTTAGCCTCCTGCTTTGCCAGAAGAGCAGCCGCCACCTGCTCCGGCATCCGCTCGATGGCAGCTTTCAGCTCCTGAATTTGCAACTCCAGACGCTCAAAATAGTGCTGCACTGCTTCGCTCATAGCTGCCCCGGTTCTGACTCTTTACTTTTATTGAAAGAGATAAGTTCTCGCTCCTCCCCTTCTTCCCCCAGATCATTTAACGATTACGCAGTTGGAGAACTAAACGTCGGCTTCAGGAGTTTGCCCTAGCAAGCCAGTCCTGCGGGTTGGCGTTGGCCACAATTGAGACAGGCTCTCTCCAAAGTTTTTTCCAGAGCAGGTTCCTCTCTATTTCCAGGCAAAAAATGCAGGATGCGGTTCTCCCCTCTCCCCAACAGGGCTATACCTTGCCCGTGTTTGCGGTGGCTGCTGCTAAGGCTGCTTTCCACCGTCTCATCGGGATCGCTTTGGAGCAGAACGGCGCTCATCCTGTCATTGCGGTGCAGGTGGAGCCTGAGACGGGATCTGCTGCCGGCTGGGTCAGGATCCCGGTGGAGCAGGTGGCGGCTTTGTCGGAGAACACGGCTCTGGCCATTACCCGCTCGGATCCCGGCCCTCACCTGGATCTCACCCGCAACACACCGGTCTGGGCCTGGGTGAGTTTGGAGGAACGGGATCCCACCGCTCTCCCTTTGCTCCTGGAAGCGGGGGAGGGGCTAGGACGACACGCTGACGGCAGCCCGGCCATCTATGCCTACGCCCGGCGCCTGTTTGAGATCAACCTTTTGTCTGGGATCCCAGAGGGTTATCGGCTGCGGGTGCGCATCATCTTGCCGGAGGGAAAACTCTTGGCGGAGCGGACTTCTAATGCGGCGTTTGGGGTGCTGGAAGGACTGGCTCTCTTGGGAACGCGGGCGGAGGTGGAGCCTTCTGCCGGTGCCGAGAGCCTGGAGCGGGCCCGCTGCGAATTGCAGCAGAAGTTGGAAAAGCACAGGCATCTGGCCTTTTGCGTGGGCAGCCATGGGCAGCAGGTGGCGCTGCGACAAGGGATCCCGGCAGAACAGATTCTACTGGTGGCCAATTGGATCGGGCCGCTGCTGGTGGAAGCAGGGTTGCGGGGGGCGGAGTCGGTTCATTTGATCGGCTACCACGGCAAGCTGATCAAGCTGGCAGGGGGCATCTTCACCACTTCCAGCCATGTGGCCGATGCCCGCCTGGAAATCTTGGTGGCAGCCCTCATCCGCTGCGGGGGAACAGCCGAACAGGCGCGGCAGGTGCTAGAGCTAAGGACGGTGGAGGCAGCGGTGCAGTATCTGAAGGAGCTGGGCTGGGCAGAGCCGGTGCTGCAGGAGTTGACTCGGCAAATCCGCCAGCGGGCAACAGCCTATGTGCAAAAGTATGCTGCTCGATCCCTGCCGGTGCAGGTAACCCTGTTCGATCGGCAGGGCCAGGTTTGCGCTCAGGTTGGGATCTCCTCCCCAAGCCCTTGATCCCTGCTGTTGTTCCTCACCCCCAGCCCCTCTCCCAAAGGGAGAGGGGAGTTAGGGATCGCACTCCGCGCTGCCGGCACGTTTGCGACAGCGTTGCGTACCAAATAACGACGTAGAGAAACATTTCATTGCTATTTGAATTGCTACTTGAAACGACTCTAATGACCGTCAGGCTAGAGCCGAAAAAAAGGCTAATCTCCCAACTCAGGATCCGGCCGTACCCGCACTTCCATCTGGCGCAGCAGACGCAGCGAGCTTTCCGGCCCGTCGATCATCTGCTGTTCGTTGATCCAGTAGGTGGCAATGCCCAGGTCTTCCAGAAATCGAATGTAGGGATCCGGGGGCGGACCATCGAAAACGGCCGCCTTCTGGACGGAGAAGCCCTGTTCGATCCAGGGGGTGAGGGCAAAGCGCTCGTAATAGAATAATTGCCCCACCACCTCCTGCAGCGCCTCTGCCGCATCTTTGTGGTGTAGCAATTTCACCTCGGCCAAAAGCAGGTTTCCATCTGCCACCGCCAGGAAGTCAAACGTGTGCTGGTCTTCCCGCACCTCCAGCCCGGCCAGGCGGAACCAGCGGCGAAAGTGGTGCAAGATCTCGTTGTGGCGCTCGCTGCGCTCCAACTGACGCCGACGGCGACGCTCTGCCATCAGCGGGTCTGTCCCCGCACAGGAAGGGATCCCACTGCTGCGAAACTGGGGTGGCTCATCCGGATCCAAGACCACCTTACCCCCGGCAGGTTGATGGAGAAGGGGCGGCATCTGGGGCAACAGCTCGGCGGATCCCCACTCCACCTCTGGTTGCGCTGCCAAAGCGAGCAGATGGCGATTGAGAGGGTGCTCAGGGTGGGTGTCGAACAACAGCTTGAGTTGAGAGTGGCTGAACTGAAAATCCAGACGAAACTGCTCCACCGAAAGGCTGCTCCGCCCCTTCTGCAGAGTCTCCTGGCCAAAGTAGAGCAGCACCAGCAGAGGATAGATGGGCAGGGGGCGATGGGGCGGGATGAGCATGGCCCACATGTCCTCGGTCCAGTGGGGGAGCAAAATCTCCGCTTGCTTGCCCTTGCCCACCACCTGCAGCATTTTGGGATGCCCCGGTTGCCAGCCACAAGGGTGATCGTCGAAGCCGCAGGTTTGCCGCCCTTGATCCACGCTCAAGGGGTAGCGCCCGTCGTAGAGGCGAAAGGGACACAGATCCCGGTCTTCGGCCAGAAAACGCTCGTCCTGCCACAGATGGGCTGCCAGGGCATGACAACCAATGCCCTCCTGGCTGTTACAAGCTTTGAGCCAGCGCCGTTCTGCTAGTTTGCCGCCCACTTTGCTTGGCGCCAGGGGCTGGACAAGGCCATTTTCCCCTTGGTTGAACAAGGGCCACACCAAGGGCTCCCCCGTCTCCGGCAGGGTGGGCAGCAGGGGGTGGACTTTGCTGTAGAAGGGATCGCAAATGCGCTGGGCCACCTGCTGCAGAGGCAGGCCATGGGGGGAGCCCACCGCCGGCAGAAGGGATCCCGAGCCGGCCTGGGCGCGATGGTACTGGATGGCCAGCGCCACCTCCACTCCCACCGGACGCAGTTCCGGCGTCAACTGCCGATAGCGCTGCAGCAGCCGCGAGGCTTGCACAAACAGGTCGTAGCGACGAACTGGAACTGCGTCAGCCATAAGGTTGCCGGGGAAATTCTTCGCCGACTTGAGCGAAAGTTGTCTATGGATTTGCTTCTCGGTCTCAAACAAGATCGAGATTGGGTTTGTTGTCTGTGCAAGGGCCGCAACTGCCGAGCGCCGCGGCCCGAAGGCTCGTTTCGCTTGGCACCAGGTCAGTTGTCAGTGTAGTAGAGAAACCCCGGCGCGGAAAGATTTTGCCGCTTGCCCCCGCCAAAACCAGCGGCAACAGGCTAGCGTCGCAGCCACCAAGGAAACCAAGGAAAGGGAAAGGGGCGCTCGGTTTCGGCGTCGCGGTCGTACTCGGTCGGGCGGCCCGTATCTGGCTGGATTACCAGGCTGCCCACATAGTCGGCCTCTCGATAGACGCGGGCAATCTGGCGGTGAATTTGGGCCATATCCTCGGCGGAGACCACGCCGTTGTCGGTGGCTTTGTAGAACTGGATAGTGACCCGAATGGGAAAGCGGGGATCCCGTTCGATGTCGAGGTTGTTGATCTCGGTGAAGGGGCCCTCCACCTCCCCGTGGCCGATGACGGCAGCTTCTACATTGCTA
>NZ_JANSIY010000119.1:0-3598 GCF_047462295.1 Synechococcus sp. H60.3
CCTTGAGATCTTGCGCCTGCGAGAACACGAAACTGCGGCAAGGAGAGGAAGTATCTGGAGTGTTTCCACATTCCTTCGCGCAAGCCGGCCATAGGCCTTGGAGTTGGGGTTACGGCGTCCCCTGCGATAGAAACCTCATGCTCTGGGCAGCTTGGCAAGCGGGAGCAATCCCATAAGCTGAGAAAGACCCCTTAGCACAGTGCTGCGCGGAAGCAAGCTCTAGCCGTGGGCAGAACATCAAGGAAGACCTGTCCGAGACCATCGGCTGCAAGGGAGATGTCTGCGCCAGCAGCGCTCTGGATCCCGGAAGAAAGCTGTAGGCTGGACTAGGTTCTCGATGCAACGGGCCGAGTTCGACCGAACCTTGACTTCTACCGATTGGGGATCCCGGCGCAACTTGCCTGAGCAAATCGGCTCCAGGCAGGGGCCACAGGTTTTGATCTGTGGCTACTATGGCTACGGCAATGCCGGCGACGAGGCCCTGTTGCTGGCTCTACTGGAGCAGCTGCGGCAGTTGCCCAACCCTGTACAGCCGGTGGTGCTCTCTCCTCGCCCTGCGGAAACGGCTGCCACCTATGGGGTGCTGGCCTGTCCGCGCTTTGACGGCTGGGCTTTGCGGCGCTATCTGGGGCAGTCTCAAGCTTTCATCTGGGGTGGGGGCAGCCTGCTGCAGGATCGCACCAGTTGGCGCAGCCCGCTTTACTACCTGGGTCTAATGCTCTGGGCCCAGCGGCGGGGGCTGAAAACTTTGGCCTGGGCCCAGGGGATCGGGCCTTTGCAGCGGGGCTGGATCCGCGAGCTGGCCCGCCGGTCTCTAGCAGGTTGTACGGCCATCAGTGTGCGCGACGCCGTTGCCTCCCAATGGCTGCGAGATTGGGGGATCCCCCATCAGGTGGCCCCAGATCCGGTTTGGGGCCTGCCCGCCAAAACCCTGCCGGAGTGGGAAAGATGGCCTCAGCCCCGCATTGCCGTGGTCTTGCGGCAGCATCCCCAGCTCACTCCAGCGCGACTTGAGACTTTGGCGGAAGGCTTGAGGCGCCTCCAGGCTGCCACAGGGGCTTATCTGCTTTTGCTGCCCTTCCAACTGGCTCCTCCTGGCTCCCTTGACCTTGGCCCAGACTACCGCCTAGCGCAACAGCTGCAACAGCGCCTGCCCGGCCCCAGCCAGGTCTTGGAGATTCGGGATCCCCATCTTTTAAAGGGGGTCTTTCGGGGGGTGAAATTGGCAATCGTTATGCGCTACCACGGCTTGGTGATGGCGGCTGCTGAGGGCTGTCCCTGCTTTGGCCTCAGCTACGATCCCAAGGTAAAAACGCTACTCGGGGAATTGGGCATGCCCGGCTGGGATCTCGAGGCGATCCCAGAGGATCCCGAAGCTTTGCACCGGGCTTGGCTGGCCTGCTATGCCGACGGGCCGGCCCTCAGCCCTGACCAAGTGGCTGTTTGGGTGGAGCGATCAGCCCAGCACGCCCAGTTGCTGAGGCAGCACTTGCCTTAAAGGAGAGGGGGGATCCCCAGCTCCTACCCCCTTGACCGAGACAATGGCGGCGCAAACCCCGCTCTCTAGGACTGGGGAGAGCATCAACTGAGAGTCTTCCCCGCTGCCAGTGTGGATTCGGGCAGCCGTTCTTGTCGGAATTCGCCCTACGCTGGGAATAGGCTCCTCCCCTGAGTGCCAAGATGCAACCCTGTACCCGCCAACAGATCCTGATCGGGATGGGCCTGACCAGCCTGATCCTGGCCCTCATCGCCGGCCTCTGGATCTGGCTGGGATCCCTCCGCGTGCCCTTCCGTTGGGATCCGCTGGCCGTCGCCTGGGGAGCGGCGCTGGGGCTGGGGGTGGCGCTGCTGAGCGGCGGGGCTTACTGGCTTTGGCCGGCCTATCGCCGGGCGGCTTCCGCCTACTTACACCTGGTGGCGGATCCCTTGCAATGGCGGGATATCTTCTGGGTGGGGGTGCTACCGGGCTGGAGCGAGGAGTGGCTGTTTCGCGGCGTGCTGATGGCAGCGCTGGTGGCCAGCCCCTTGGGGTGGACGGGCGGGATCCTCCTGAGCGGGCTCTTGTTTGGGGTTTTACACTGGCTAGAGTGGCAGGGTTGGCCCTATGCCGTCTGGGCCAGTGCGGTGGGCATCCTCCTAGGGATGGGCGTGTGGCTGTCGGGAAACCTGTTGGTAACCATCGTCGCTCATACTTTGGTTAACTGGATTGGAGTTTGCCTTTGGAAAGGTTCTGCCCTGCTAGCCAAATCCTAAGCCCAACGTCGCTGCCCAATCCCTCTCTCCTAGAGGGAGAGGGGCCGGGGGTGAGGGGAAGGAGCAATGAGTAAGCCCTTTCTGGGACTGCGGCTGGGGCCATCCTTGCTGCTCATCAGCCTGGGGGTGTACGGCTACCTGCTTTGGCTGGGCTGGTTTCAATCGGAGCGGCTGATCTTTTTGCCCCGCCCCGCCAGCTACCAGGATGGGGAGGCCATTCTCAAACTCACCACCGCCGATGGCCTGCAGATTTCAGCGGTCTACCTGCCCAATCCCGCAGCCACCTATACCCTCCTCTACAGCCACGGCAACGCCGAGGACCTAGGAGATATCCTGCCGCGCCTGAGGAAACTGCAGCAGGGGGGGTTTAGCGTCTTGGCCTACGACTACCGCGGCTACGGCACCAGCGAAGGGATCCCTTCCGAGGCCGGTGCCTACAAAGACATTGAAGCGGCCTACGCTTACCTACGAGATCAGGGGATCCCGCCGGGGCGGATTCTGCTTTATGGACGCTCGGTGGGAGGCGGGCCATCGGTTTATCTAGCAGCCCAAAAGCCAGTGGGGGGCTTGATCCTGGAATCCACCTTTGTAACCGCTTTTCGCGTCTTGACCCGCATCCCGCTGCTGCCTTTTGATCGCTTCGACAACCTCAGCCGCATTGCCCAGATCAATTGCCCGCTGCTGATTTTGCACGGCACTCAGGATCGCTTGATCCCCTTCTGGCATGCCGAAGCCCTTTACCAAGCAGCACGGGATCCCAAGCGTTTGGTGCCCATCGAGGGAGCCGATCACAACAACTTGCTCCAGGTGGCCGGGGAACGCTACCTGCCCATTCTGCACCAATTTGTGACCGAGCTGGTGGAGCCCACCCCTTTCCTGGACACTCCGTAGATCCCAGCAGGTTTGAAGAGCGATAGCCCAACAGCCTGTCCTGCTCTAAAGATAGAGTGGACAAGCGTGAGGATTTTCAAGTGACTTTTTGACCCATCAATTCTTGCAACAGCTTCTGCGCCGTTCCCATATAGCGCAGCACGTCGGGATGATGGCTCCAGATCGGGTCGCTCTCGGGGAAAACCTCCAGCGAGAACATGCCCTGCACGGCTCGCAGATAAGGCAGGAGGAAAGTGTAGCTAGCCGGGCTGAGACGAGAGTGCAAAGCCTCATCCAACAGCTCCAGCATCTGCCGCACCAGTTTCCACTCCACCTTCAGAGGGGGGTACAGCATCACGCAAAGGGGAAACAGCTCCTGCTGCACAGCCACCACGCTGCCTTCCAAGGCACAGAGGCCCAGGTACACCTGGAACATCTCCACATCGCGGATGCTGGAAATCCGCACCTCCAGATC
>NZ_JANSIY010000119.1:3698-7181 GCF_047462295.1 Synechococcus sp. H60.3
CCTTCCAAGGCACAGAGGCCCAGGTACACCTGGAACATCTCCACATCGCGGATGCTGGAAATCCGCACCTCCAGATCTGTCAAGGGGCCGCTTTCGCAGCGATAGTCCGGGAAACGCTGAGCTACTTCGGCACAGATAAATTCCGCCACACTGGTTACGATGGGCAGCAGTTCCTGAACAGCCAGCAAAGAGGCGGAAGAAGCGTTGTCGCTGGCGTGAACAGCGGCACCCTCGTACATCCTCTGCAGGGGCATGTAGAGGTGGTCGTCCATGACCTTCAAGTAGGGGTGGAAGAGGCTGCGCTCCTGAGGGGATAGAGCTTGCAAGACCATCTGCCCCGTGTAGTGGAATTGCATGCTTAAAAAGCCCAGCACCCGCGGATCCCGTTCGCTGTAGCGGGCCCGCAGGCTGCCACAGAACGGTGCAATCTTTACTGAAAAGCGCACTGGCGAGAGGCCCTCCCCACAACTTTCCGCTGCCTTTTCAAATAACTCGCGGGAGTCCTCGGCAATTTGCCAGGGATCGATCAAGTCCGGATCCAGCCGCTGCCTCGGGATTTCGGCAGCCAAGAGCCGCTCCGTTTTTGCCCAGGCCTGGGAGCTGGCAAAGCGCAGGGATCCCTTCACTTTGTCGGCTAATTGGGTACCCGGCAGCTCGCCCAAGGCCGCCTGTGCCCGCAGCTTGTCTACATATTTTTGGGCCCACAGGGTGGCCAGGCTGTAAGGTGTAACTGCTTCTAGGCTTTCCATCGATCCCATGACCTCAGCAGAGGAGCTAGATTCTGTTGTCTACAATACCCCTAGCACGCCGCCGTTGCAGCCTGTAAGGAAACTACAGAATGTTAAGACTGCCCACAACAATTGTTCACATTAGGAAAGGGCTTCTCACCTTGCGGGCAAGTTGGCGATGATCTTAAAATCTCCTAAAATCCGCTCGGAAAAGTGGAGTTTTTGTGGCAAAATAGACAGCAGACGGATCGAGCGCAAGGATCCGGATCCTGACCTCACCGGACTGAACCCTTTACTGAGGAGAAAGAGTGTATGTCTCTCCGACTTGGCGATACGGCTCCCAATTTTACGCAAAAGTCCACCCACGGCGAAATCGACTTCTATTCCTGGGCCGGGGATAGCTGGGTAGTGTTGTTTTCGCACCCCGCTGACTACACGCCGGTCTGCACCACCGAGCTGGGTACTGTTGCCAAGCTGATGCCTGAGTTCGAGAAGCGAGGGGTGAAGGTGCTGGCCCTCAGCGTGGACGATGTGGACTCCCACGTCGGCTGGGTGAAAGACATCGAGGAAACTCAGAATGCCCGGGTGACTTATCCCATCTTGGCAGACGTTGACCGCAAGGTCTCCCAGCTCTACGGCATGCTGGATCAGACCAACCTCAATCAAGAAGGACTGCCTTTGACGGTGCGCTCAGTGTTCGTTATTGATCCCAACAAGAAAATCCGCCTTATCCTCACCTATCCAGCCAGCACGGGGCGCAACTTCGACGAGCTGCTGCGGGCAATCGATGCTCTGCAGTTGACAGATAAGTACAACGTCGTCACCCCCGCCGACTGGAAAGATGGCGACGATGTCATTATCCCGCCTTCGCTGAAAGATCCGGAAGTGCTCAAAGAAAAGTTCCCGAAAGGCTACAAGGAAATTAAGCCCTACCTGCGAGTCACCCCTCAGCCCAACAAGTAAGAGTCCCAGCAACCTAGCTGATGTTGGCTCAGGAGAAGGGCTCCCTTCTCCGCTGAAGCCGTGGCTCCTTGATCTGGATCCCCGGTGAGGGGATCCTTAACTTTGTGGTCATTTCAAACCCGCTTAAGACAGTTAGTGCTCCGCACCGCTGACGCAAGCGCACAAAACCACGCTACGGACACACCAGCGCCCGGGCCTGTTTCACCACCCAGTCTCTACGCTGCCTCAGAAACCTGGGGTTTTCCACTACAGTACTGTCGGTTGCTTCGTAGAAGCATGTCAGCCCCAACTCAATACCGACAACCTTACCCGTAGGTGGAAGTTCTTCCTGCGGGTCAACGTCGATGCAAAACTGAGCGTCGTAGCCATCGGCTCTCCGCACTACCCTGATTTGCTTAATCTGCGAAATGCCGTAAAACCATGGGTCAGAAGCTTCCAGCCGCAGAAAGGTTCCAGCCTTAAAACTGTTGGGGAAGGTGAGATGCTTCCCGTCTTGTGAGAGTTCCCACCCTGTCGTCTTGTATTCGACCGAGCGGCAGTGCTTCTGGAACTTGGGAAAGCCCTTCTTCCCTGGTTTCTTGGCTTGGCAGTTGTCATAGAAACGCTGGATGGCCGACTAAGCCCGCTCTGCGCTAGCTTGCCTTGCCATTGCGTTGAGCTGAGCTGCTCACTCATATTCTTTGGCCAGCACAGCAGAGAGTTTAGAGAGGTCGTACCGGCCAGCTCCTTGGTTATCCATTCAGTAGCGCAGGCATTTGTTGCGAATAAACTGAGGGGTCTAAACTACCACGAACAAAGATGCAAGTGTAGAGAACGCCTTGGCCGGTTTTGTTTTCTAGAGGATTGGTAAACTCGCCGGTATAGACTGGACTTGTTTGCCGCGCCTTTCATCTCGACGCTGACCTTGCAGCTAGAGCGCAAGCTTTTCCGTCCTGCAAGGTAAAGTAGCGATGGAACTTATCCGTCACCCGCAACCAGGGGGAGCGGCTGCCTTCTTTGCGATAGCGGGTCACAAAGCCCTTTTCCACCAGCTCTGCCACATGTTGGTAAGCACCCTGACCGCGTAACTCCACCAAGTCAGCTTGCGAGAGGGGGCCACGTAGAACGATAGTCGCCAAGGTACGGGTGGCGCCCACCCCGATTTCAGGGGGCAAGAGCTGGTTGGCCAGCTCCAAAAAAGGCTCGCGCAACCGTAGAGCAAACCCCTCCTCCACCTGCAGCACCTCTAGGGCGGAGTCGCGGTGGGCGTAGTCTTCCATCAGCTCCAACAGTGCATCGTAGGCCTCGTCGCGGCTGCACTGGGCCAACTGGGCCAGTGTCGATAGGGCCAACGGCTGCCCCTTCAAGTAGAGGATTGCCTCGATCTGATTTTTTAGGGCTAGGAGACGCCCCCCCTCCATCTCTGAACCGGGGTTCAAAACCGACTTGGAACGACGCGAGGGCATAGCGCCAAGGGATCCGCTAACCTGTCCCGTAGCATAGCAGCAGTTGCAAACTGAGGGATCCCTTTACGAGCTTTCTGAGCCAAAGCGAGAGCCACTATGGTGACGTACTCCCGCCCTCAAGCTGACGCATCGAGTGCGGGTTTCATGGCTTACACCACGCTGCGCGAACAGGGACTCCTGTTATGGCACAGGACGTTTCCTGAGCTTTAGCGCTCCGCGCCGCTCACACGAACAGAACGGGACGCCCCACCGCCCTGTATTTGATTACGAATGAACTACCCCACCGCGCAGGCGGGTGGGGTTTCCTCACCCGCTTGACAGCAGAGCTTTTGTCTCTTCTTCTGCCC
>NZ_JANSIY010000120.1:0-6917 GCF_047462295.1 Synechococcus sp. H60.3
TCCTAATTCTAGGGCTCAAGAGGTTGCCGTCATCGCCGCCAGAGCGGCCTGCACATCCGCCAGCTCAACTTGATCGGTCAGCTCCGCTTGGCCAATCCGGTGGGGCAGAACGAAGCGGATCCGCCCTTGCTTGACTTTTTTGTCCGCCTGCAGCGCCTGCAGCACCGCCTCCCAAGGGATCCCGGCGGGCCAGTGGCTGGGCAGCCCTGCCCTTTCGATAAGGCGTCGCTGCCGCTCGGCCTCAGCCGCGCTCCACCACCCCAGGCGGCGGGCGATCTCCCCCGCAGCCACCATGCCGATGGCAACGGCCTCCCCGTGCAGGTAGCGGCGGTAGCCGGTAACGGTTTCCAGGGCATGGCCGAGGGTGTGGCCGTAGTTGAGGATGGCCCGCAGGCCCCCCTCTCGTTCGTCCTGTTGTACCACCCAGGCTTTGCACTCGGCACAGCGGCGCAGCAGATAGTGCAGATCTGCGGGAGCAAAGTCGGCATAGCGGCTCAGCCTGGGCCGGTCTTCCAAAAACTCAAACAGGTCGGCAGCCTGGATGACGCCGTATTTGATCACTTCCGCCAGGGCAGAGGTAAATTCCCGCCGGGGCAAGGTCTGCAACACCGTTGGATCAATCCACACCAGGCGCGGCTGGTAGAAGGCCCCAATTAGGTTTTTCCCGCCGGGATGGTTGACGCCGGTCTTGCCGCCAATGGCCGCATCCACCATGGCCAAAAGCGAGGTGGGCACCTGCACCCAAGGGATCCCGCGCAGCCAGGTGGCGGCAGCAAACCCCACCATATCCCCGATTACCCCGCCTCCCAGGGCCACGAGGGTGGAAGAGCGCTCCAGGCCAAAGCTCAAGGCAGCATCGTAGATCTTGGCCACGGAGCGCAGGGTCTTGTAGCGCTCGCCGGCGGGCAACAGAAAAAGATGAGCGGCAAACCCGGCTTGTTGCAACCCTTGCATCAACTTTTCGGCAAAATGCTTGGCAATACCCGGATGGCTCACCACCAGCACCTTGCCGGCTAGCCCCAAAGCTTGCATCTGGGATCCCAACTGGCTGAGGCTGTGGCCGCCGGAACCTGCGGGGGACTGGATGAGAATGTCGTAGGAGCTGTGGGGAAGCTTGACAGGGATTAGACAGGGATCCATGGGCGCCGCTGTTGAAGAGATGGGATCCAGTGTGGCACGTTCTGGTGCTTGACGTTTTTCCCATGCCTTCTAGCTTAGCCAGTCCTACGGCCCACTTTAGATGAACTGCGTACAGGGCAGGTGGGGAGCTCTTTCTCAGCTTACAAGACTACCCTTGCCTACTGCTCGCGCCAGCGGTGCGAAGCATTCCCCACCAGGTGTCGATCTCCACCCTACGGGGAAAAACGGATCCCAGCGGGCTACTCAGGGCAAAACCGGCAGCAGCGGCAGAATCTCAATTTCGGGGCGCTGGGTTTGGGGGAGAGATTGCGAAGGCCAAGGGGGAGCCGCCGGAGCCATAGGCGGCAGGGCTGACCATGCTGTGCCCAGCGATAAGCTGGTTGAGGCGGGCGATGCGCTCCGCGATGGGGGGATGGGTACGCAAGAAGTCCGGCAGGGATGGACGGAATTGCAACTTGGCCAAAAATTGCGACATGCCCCTGGGATCGAAGCCGGCGCGATAGGTGGCCCACAGACCTTTTTCGTCGGCGACAAACTCGTTTTCGCGGCTTTGCGGTCGGCGTACTCCCAGCTCCAGGGCTAGGGCAGCCAAGGTGTTGTCATCGAGTCCCAGCAATTGGGCGCCAAAGCGGGCGGCGGCAGCCTGCTGCAGTTGTTGAAGGCCGTGACGTTCGCTGATATGGGCGATTTCGTGGCCCAAGACAGCGGCAATTTGGTCGTCGTTGTCGGCAGCTTCCAGGGCGCCAGTGGTGATGTAAACAAAACCGCCCATCGTGGCAAAGGCGTTGATGTCTGGATCCTCCACCACCTGAAAGGTATAGGGCAAGTTGGGGCGTTCGCTGTGGGCGGCCAGCCGCTGGCCGATGCGATTCACCCGCTCCACCCAATAGGGATCTGCACTGACGCGAATCTGTCCGCGGGCTTTCAGTTGCTGGTCGATCTGGCGGCCCAAGCTCACCTCTTGGGCATCGTTCATCTGGCTCACCTGCAGCCATTGCAGGCCGTGGATCAGCAGCCGACCCAGGTCTTGGGCTTGGGCAGGGGATCCCATCCCAGCGGCAAGGATGGCCAGTAGAGCAAAGGCAACCGGCTTGGCCGCGCAGCAACTCCTTCTCTGAGAGGGGATGGGGCCCACCAACGGGATTGCCTCGGCAGCAGAGCGAGGTCTTAATACCCGCATTGGATGCCTCCAAGACAGCCTTCTCTTAGGCTAGCGATCTGGCAATGGGATCGTCCTACCAGAAATGGAAACCCCTCTACCCTTTTGGCTACTTTGACTGAGCTTGCGGCAAGGGGAAGTGTTCCCGCAGCCAGGCTTCTGCCTCAGCGCGAGTGGTGAGCTCGCCGTTGAGGGTGAGGCAGCGCAGGCGATCCAGAATCTCCTGAAAGAGAGGACTCGGCTTGTAGCCCAGGCAACGCAAATCATGTCCGTTGAGGAGCGGCTTCACCCAATGCCACTCCTGCAGGTAGCGCCAGATCAGCCGCCGCGCCGGCTTAGCGGCGAGCCCAGCCAACAGGATCACCGCCGGGATGCGCAGCCTCTGCAGCCGTTGTACCACCTGAGCTGGGGATAGGGATCCGCTTGCCAGTTGCGCCAGCAGGGTTTGGTAAGAGGGAAAATGGCTGAGGCGTTCGATGCCTGCTTGGGTGAGGTGGAGCTGGCTTGCCACCTGGGGCGCTTGGGGGAGCGCCAGAAGCAGAGCTTCCAGGCGCAGTTGCCAGATCTCCTGGGATCCCAACTCGGGGTAGCGGCGGCGGAAGTGATAGGCCCAGCGGCCAACCCGTTGCAGCCGCTGGCACAGGGAAGGCTCCCAGGTTAGATTGGGGTGAATGCAGCGCAGGGCTCCCCAGGCCGAGAGCCGCTCAAAGGCCAAGGGCCAGTCCTGGGAGCGGAGGATGTAGGCCAGCTCCTGCTTGAGGCGCTCCCCGCCAACGGCATCGTGGAGGCCGCTGGCTACAGCAGCGCGGATCCACTCTTCGGTGGTCGGATCCAGCGTAAAGCCCAGGTGCACAGCAAAGCGCACCGCCCGGTAGATGCGGGTGGGATCCTCAATGAAGCTGTTGGGGTGGAGAGCGCGGATGATCCCCTGCTGCAAATCCGCTTGCCCGCCAAAAAAATCCAGCAACTGACCCCGCTGGGGGCCGTTGAGGCGCAGGGCCAGGGCGTTGATGGAAAAATCCCGCCGGTAGAGATCTTGCTGGATGGATCCCATGGCCACCTCAGGTGGCGAAGCCGGGTAGGGGTAAAACTCCGTGCGGGCACTGGCAATATCGACACAAAAGCCCCCTGGCCAGATCAGGGCTGCCGTCTGGAACTTGCCGTGGATCTCCAACCGCGCCTCGGGGAAGTGCTGCTTGAGGGCCTTCCCCAAGATCAACCCCCAGCCCGGCGGATCCGTACCATCGGCGGCCACGGGGTAAGGCCCGTCCACCACCAAGTCCAGATCTAGCCGCTCCAGGCGAGAGGGAGGCTGCCGTCCCCACTGGTGCAGCAGTAGATCCCGCACCGCTCCCCCCACCAGATACAGCCGCAGACCCTTTTCGTCGGCAAGGCGGGCAGCTTCCTCTAGCAACTGGCGGTGCCGCGGCGAGAGAGCGGCAAAGGTAAGATCCAGAGGACAGGAGAGGGCAGGAACAGCTAGGCGAGGCGAGAGGGCCGGCAGCTCGTGCAGGTGCCGCAACACGTCGGTGCGGGTAACAATGCCCACCAATTGGCCATCCTGAAGCACTGGCAGACGGCCAATGTCCCACTGCACCATCAGCCGCTGGATCTCCGCCAGCGGAGTGTCAGGGGAGAGGGTCTTGACATCCGTGGTCATGTAGCCCTTGACGGGGGCATGGCCAAAGCCGTGGTGCAGGGCAATGTCAATGTCCCGCCGCGAGATCACCCCCACCAGGTGCCCCTGGGCGTCCACCACCACCAGGCCAGAGTGGCCGTAGCGCAGCAGCACCCGCTGCGCCTCCTGGATGGTAACCTCGGGCCGAATGGTGCGCACCGGTGAGGACATCAAATCCTTAGCCGTCACCGGCGGCGGGATCCGCTCTCTAACTGCCTGGATGAGGTCGGCCAGCACCTGGGCTGGATCGGGCAAGGGCTGGTCTGGGGAGGCTTTTAGGGTAGCTGCTGCCGCGCAGTCGTGGCCTCCGCCGCCGTAGCGGGCCATCACCTGGCCCAGTTGGACAAACTCCTGCCGTGCCCGCCCAATGAGGCTGAGCCGCTCCCCCTGCCGCGCCACCAAGAGCAGCACATCCACCCCTGTCAGCTCCATCAGCCGCATCACCAGGCCGGCCAAGCCGGGCACAAACTCCGGCAGCTCTAGGAGCCATGTTCCCAGGCGGTACTCCCCCACCTCCTCCACCTGCATCTGGGCCAACCCCTGGCTGAGCAGCTCCTGCATCGGGGGAGTGAGACCATCCCCCAAGAAGCGCCGCAACAACACCAGGTTTACCCCCTGCTGCAACAGCCAGGTGAGGGCGGCAGCGTCGCGGGCAGTGGTTTCCGGGAAGGTCAGGGATCCCGTGTCCATGTGGATGCCCAAAGCCAGGGCCAGCCGCTCAAAGGGGCTGAGGCGGATCCCAGCCGCCTGCAGCCGCTCCACTAGGAGGGTACAGGTGGATCCCACCGCCTCAATGTGAGCGCTAACTTGCTGCTGGGGCCACAGGCGCTCGGGCGGGGTTGGCGGATCCCCGACATGGTGGTCAAAGATCTCGATCTGCGTCCCGGGTGCGCTCAACCATGCAGCGGCCTTGCCCAGGCGATCCGGATCGTGGCAATCTACCAGGATCCAGCGCTGCACCTGGCGGGGATCCACCGAGCGCAGCTCGATGAGGGGAAACTCGTCCCGGTAGAGGGCCAAGAACTCCTGCACCCCCGGCAGGGATCCGCCGGTCAAGGCAATACGAGCACCTGGATAGAGCCGGGCTGCGCCCACCGCCGCCCCCAGGGTGTCAAAATCTGCCGCTTGATGACACAGGATAAGATTCATGCTACAAGCCCGCCCTCCCCCTCCATCCTGACGGAGGCCAAACCCCGGTCGCAGGGATCGAGGGAAAGCGCTGCTGCAAGCCCTAGAGCGTAGTTAGTTCTTTTTCTTTCTCTGCCAGCAGCTCGTCGATCTTTTTGACGTAGCGGTCGGTCAATTTTTGGATCTCTTCTTGGCGACCCTTGGACTCGTCTTCGGAGATCTCGCCGTTTTTCTCCTGCTTGCGCACCGCGTCAATGGCGTCGCGGCGAATGTTGCGAATAGAGACCCGGCCCTCTTCGGCCAGCTTGGCCACCTGTTTGCTCAGCTCTTTGCGGCGCTCTTCTGTTAGAGGAGGGATGTTGAGGCGCACCACCTTGCCGTCGTTGCTGGGGGTTAGGCCCAGGTCGGAGGCGACGATGGCCCGCTCAATTGCCGCCAGGGTCGAGGGATCAAAAGGCTGGATCAAGAGAGTGCTGGCATCTGGAGTGGTAATGCTGGCTAGCGCCTTCAGGGGAGTGGGAACGCCGTAGTACTCTACTTGAACGCGATCCAGCAGGCTGGCATTGGCCCGCCCGGTGCGCACCGTGTTAAAGGAGCGCTGGGTGGCCTGCACTGCTTTGTTCATCAACTCCTCGATCTCAGCTAGCTCCACGGCCTTTTCCTCGCTCTCAAGACGGTTTGCCAAGGCTCAGGCGCTAGTGGCCAAAAACCAAAACCTCTAGCGCCAGCCTGAGTTTAATTCTATCCCTTTCTAGAGGCCATTCTTTGTCCTGGCAGCCGACCCAATTGCAGTCCCCTAGAATCGTCATGAACTTCTCGTCTTGGTCCATGTCCGGGATCCCTTCCGCTCTTTCCTCGCTGAGGCTGGGGCTTGAGCAGGTCAACCTCTCGGCTTCGGCTCTATCGCTATTGGACTACTGCCCCCGCTTGTTTTGCTACGTGTACCTAGAGCGGCTCCTCTGGCCTGCAGCCAATGCCTTTGAGCACGAAGCAGAACAACGGCGAGGCCAGCAGTTCCACCGCCTGGTGGAGTGGTACAGCCGCGGGCGGCAGGTGGAGCCGCGCTTGTCTGGTTTGGACGAGACAGTACGCCAGTGGTGGCAGGTGTTCTTGGCCAGTCCTCATGCTCATCCGCAGGGGCGGGTGTTGGCCGAATTGCCCCTCTGGCAGCGCATGGAGGGGTTTAACCTCACTGCCCGCCTGGATCGGCTGGTGATTGCCCCGGGATCCCTGCAGATTGTGGATTGGAAGACGGAGCGGCAGCGCCCGCCTGACGAACAGTTGGCCCAGGACTGGCAGGTGCGCCTCTACCCGCTGCTGCTGTGTGGGGTGGCCGATCAACTGCCCCTGGAAGTCCCCTTCCAGCCGGAGCAGGTGCAACTGACCTTTTGGTATGTGCAACACCCGCAGCAGCCTTTTCAGGTGCGCTACAGCGCCGCCGCCTACAAGCGGGATCTGGCCCACCTCAAAGCCACCCTGGCCCGTCTGCGGCAACTGGAGGCGCAGGACTTTCCAGGGATCCCCTACGGTGAACGCTGTGCCAGTTGTCTGTTTTGCTCCCGCTGCCACGGGCTCATGCCGCAAGGGATCCCTGCCCAGGACCTCACCGCTTGGGTCTGGGGGGCCCAGGAGCAAGCAGGGGAAGAAACGCCGGAGGCGGAATGGCTGTAGGGCGCCCGCCTGCCCACCCCCCTGCACCGCAAACCTGCATACTGGGTTAACGTAAGGTGCGGAATTCCCCACCGTCTATACGGTGGGGATGGATAGCACCCTCTGACTGATTCTGGATCTGTGTCTTATTCACATCTCCGC
>NZ_JANSIY010000121.1:0-6862 GCF_047462295.1 Synechococcus sp. H60.3
CTCCAATAACAGTATGCTTCTCCCCCTTGTATCTCTGACGATAATGATAAGCTCTTTGACCGCGTAAACTCCGAGCTACTCCCCGTTCCCTTCCCTCCCACGCCCGTGTCTGGTCGAGGGCAATCAAATCCTCAAGCTAGTCGTTCTCTTTGCACCTCCTCTTCTTGGACTCTCGCGCTGCGGTAAGTCTTTTTTTTAGAGTCATCCCTCACTTTTTCAGGAAGTTGTGTATCGTGACAGTACTTACATCAATCCCTAGGCGCCCCCGCAACAGTTCTTGATACTGCCACAGATAGAAGTCTGGGTGTTCTGCAATGATTGCCATCACTTCCTGTCGATGCTGTTCCAAAATACCCACTCGCTTGGTGCCTACTTTCTTGGGGGTTAAGTCCTGAGTTTATTGGTACTGTCGCACCCAGCGGTATACTGTTCTTTTGGTTACCATGAACCGTTCGGCTACCTGGCGGATAGAGGTCTGACCTGCCTGATAAGCTGCTACAACTCTTTGCCGTAGATCCAAAGAATGGGTTGGCCTCTCTTTCTCTCCTTCCTCTTGAACACCTGTACCCTATTTTAAATTAACAGGCTGTAACCGCCCTTGCTTCCCCGGATTGCTTCTCTTCAGCAGCAATGCCGCTTTCCCTGGTGAGCTCAGGGCGGAGGGACAACCGTTTTCTGGCCGTGGCAAAACTTGGGATCTAGCCAATAACTTCATAAACTGGAGCAAATGGCTCATCGCCATTGTTTTGCAGCGACCAGAGCCGCCCTTGTGATCCCAGTTCGCCTGACCTTACACAATTTTCTCTGCTACTCTCAGGCGGTTTTGGATCTGCGCGGGATCCACACCGCTTGCATTTGTGGCCCTAACGGGGCGGGCAAATCGGCTTTGCTCGACGCCCTGACCTGGGGCCTCTGGGGACAGAGCCGGGCCAGCAACGACAGCGATCTCATCCGCAAAGGTGCCAGCGAAACCTGGGTGGAAGTAATTTACCGCTCGCGGGGGCAAACCTACCGCATCCTGCGCAGCCGCCACCTGTCGGGGGAAGGATCCCTGGAGTGGCAAATTCAAATTGGAGAAGCCGACGGCCAAGCCCGCTGGCGCAGCCTCACCCGCCGGGGCCTGCGCGCCACCCAAGAGGCAATTACAAGTCAGCTTGGCCTCGACTACGACACCTTTCTCCACTCTGCCTATCTGCGCCAGGGACAGGCCGATGCCTTTACCCTGAAGCGCCCGGGGGAGCGCAAGCAGATCTTGGCCGACATGCTCAAGCTGGGGCAGTATGACTTGCTGACGGAGCGTTGCCGCGAACAGGCCCGCAGCGCCAAGCTCAAAGCCGACCTGCTCCAAGAGCGTCTGCACAAGCTAGACCAACAACAGGTTTCCATTGAGCAGATCCAAGCTGAACTGGAGCAGCTCCAACACCAGCAAACCCATCTGCAGCAGCTCCTGGCCCAACAGCAGCAGGAATTACAGACTCTAGAACGTGCCTATGAACATCGCCACATCCTGAAGGAGCGCCACCGGCAACTCACCCAACACCTGCACAAGCTCAGCGCCAACCTGCACCACACCGAACAGCAGTGGCGAGCCCAACGACAGCACCTGCTCCAGTTGGAAGAGCTGATTGCCCAAAGCGAGCAGATCCTGGCAGGCTACGAACGCTATCAAACCCTGATGGCCCAAGATCGCCATCTTCACCACCTCTTCGAGCAACAGCAATACCTGCTCCAAGAGCGCCAAAAGCTGCAGGCCCAACAAGCTGAGTACCAACAGCAGCAACTGCGCAGAATGCAGCGGCTGCAACAGGAATTGGCCGCCTGCCAGGCCCAAGCCCAGGCCGATGCCCAGGTGCTGGCAGAAGGGGAGCGCATCGAAAACGCCCTCCACCACTACCGGCAAGCCCAGGAGCGCCTGCAGATCTTGAACGAGGCCCAGGCCCAAGCCGCTGCCCTCCTCGAGCAACAGCGGCACTGGGAGGAGGAGATCCGCCGCGAGCGAGAACGCCTGCAAGCCCGCCTCCAGTTCCTCCGGCAGCACCTGCAAAGCCAGGAAAGCCTGGCCCGACAGCAGCAGCAACTGGCCCAGAAAATTGCTGCCGGGGCAGCAGCCCTGGCCGAGCTGGAGCGGCAGCGCCTCTACCAGCAGCAGGTGCTGGAAAAAATTCAAGAGCGCCGCCTCTTTGTGCAGAAGCTGCAGGAGCGGCAGCGGGTTCTTCAGCATCAGTGGCAACAGGAGGAGGAACGCTGCCGCCTGCTAGAGGCTCGCTGGGAAGAGTTTCCTGTTGGCGATAGCGGAGCAGAGTCCTTTCACGCCGAGCGTTTGGATCCTGCAGAGCTAGAAGATCTGGATCGCCCGGATCACCTAGGCCCTTCGGATCCAGACTCTGGCTGGTGCCGTCCCACCCATGCTTTGACGGGGGCGAAGGCCATTGCCGAGGGAGCTGCAGAACCGGGATCCGAAGTAACCGCAGGCTCCCTCTTCTCAGAGCAGCCTGCCGAGTCCACGCTGGCACCGCCCACCAAAGTGCCGACTGCCCCGACTTGGGTTTGCCCCCTCTGCGCCCGTCCGCTCAGCCCGCCCCTGAGGGCGGTGGTGCTGAAGAAACACCGCCAGCGGCAAGAGGAAATTGCCGGCGAGCTCTTTGTTATCCGCGAGCAACTGGCGGTGGCCGACCGGGAGATCGGGCTGCTGCAAGAGGAAGCTCGGCGTCTTGAGCAAGAATTGGCCAGCTGGGACGAGCGCCTGCACCTCCAGGGGCGGCTGCAGCAGCAGTGGGAGGCCGGGCAGGAGCGCCATCGGCAACTGGAGGCTTGGCGGGCAGAAGCGGCAGAACTGGAGCAAATCCTCAACCAAGAAGCTTATGCTCCAGAGGCGCGGCAGCAGCTTGCTCAGATCCAGCAGGCCCTGCAACACCTGGGCTACGACGAGCGCGAACACGCCCTGCAGCGAGGGGAGCTGGAGCGCTGGCGCTGGGCCCTGGGCCGCTCCCAAGAACTGCGCAAAGCCCAGGAGCGCCGCGCCCGCCTAGGTGAGCAAATCGCCTCCCTACAAGCCCAACTGGAAGCCCTGCAGCAGACGCCCTCCTCGGCTGCCCTAGCAGAGCGACTGGTCCAGATCGAACAGGCGCTGCACCACCTCGGCTACGACGGATCCCTGCACCAGCAGGTAAAAGCAGAACTGGCCCAGGCGCAACTGTGGCCGGCCCGCCTGCAGGCCCTCCAAATAGCCCGCCAGGAGCTGCCGGAAGCCACAGCCCGCAGCCAGATCTTGTCCCAACGCCTGCAGGAAAGCCGGCAGCACTTTGCCCAGGCCACCCAAGAGCTGGAAGCGCTGCAGCAACAACTGGCGGAGCAGCCTGAGGTCTTGCCCGCCCACCTGGAAGGGATCCGCCAAGCTCTGCAGGAGCACCGGCAAGGGCTGGATCAGGTGCTTTCTCAAATCGGGGCGGCCCAACAGCGGCTGCAGCAGGCCCTTGAACAACAGTCGGAGCGGGCAGAGCTAGAGCGACAACTGCAGCAGGCCCGCCGCCAGCAGCAGGTGTACCAGGAGCTGGCCAACGCCTACGGCCGCAACGGCATTCCCGCCCTGATCATCGAAAACGTTCTGCCAGAGCTAGAGGCACAAGCCAACCAGATCCTGGGCCGCCTCACCCAACACCGCCTCCATCTGCGCTTTGTAACCCAGCGCTCGGGGCGACGCTCGGACAAGCTAATTGAAACCCTCGACATCCTCATCGCCGATCCCCGCGGCACCCGCCCCTACGAGACCTACTCCGGCGGCGAGGCCTTCCGCATCAACTTCGCCATTCGCCTGGCCCTCTCCCGCCTGCTTACCCAGCGCTCCGGCTCCGACCTGCAAACATTGATCATCGACGAGGGGTTTGGCTCCCAGGACGCCACCGGGCGGGCCCAGTTGCTGGCGGCCATCAACGCTGTGGCCTCTGACTTTGCCTGCATCCTGGTGATCACCCACATCCCCAGCCTGCAAGAGGCCTTTCCCCACCGCATCGAGGTGCAGCCCTCCCCCCAGGGATCCCGCCTCTCCATTCGCGGCTAGTCATTTGGCTGGTCATTTGAGGAGTTGCCGGCCCGGCTCTGGAGCCACTGCTGCAGCAGGGGAATTATAGTCTCGCCAAGCTGGCTCCACTGGCCAGGCTTTTGGGCCGTGGTCAGCAGCTCCACCCGCTCCCCTCGGATCACCAAAAAGCCCACCGGCTCGATGCGCACCCCGCCCCCCGCTCCGCCAAACAGGCTGGCCGGATCCCGTCCGTTGCTGCGAAAGCCGCTGGCCGTTTTGCCAAAATGGCCCCCTCCTCCGCCAACGCCAAAATAGAGCGACACGTAGGGGACAATCGTTGTGTCGCCAATGGTAATCGGCTGGCCAAAGGTCTGTCCCGTCTCCGCCAAAACCGTCAGCTTGCTCAGCACCGCCTCCAGGACGGCTTCCACCTCGAAATCGGAATTGGAATCGGATCCCATTTGTGACGTTTGCGTCAATGCTGCAGGCCAGCTCCAGAGGCCACCAGGTGAAGAACCAGATTGACTGTAGTTGCCTCAAACAAGGTTAAGAGACCTTGCCGCCTACCCAAGTGCTCCGCGCCGCTACCCTCACCCCCAGCCCCTCTCCCTCAGGGAGAGGGGAGTTAGGAATAGTGTTCGGCGCCGGGTGCTTTATCGTAACTTCATCCAAGAAAGGCTACTTACCCCCACAACTGACTCGGGCCGACACCGAGAAAGGGGAAGCTCCTGCGCCGCTTTTAATCCTCGTCAGGAGAGCCAGAGTAGAGATCTTCCAGGCGGCTGCGGGCTTCTTCCAGGCTGGTCGAACGAATCACCAACAAGGGCTCTTCCGTCAGGTTGCCTTCTTCATCCAAGAGCTCTGGGTGGGGCGCCTGTCGGCGAGCCCGACGGGGCGAGGCCTTGCGCTCTTCTTTGCCCAACGTGATGATATTGGCCACCAGGTTACGCAGGGCCACAAAAGCGATGGCCACGAAAGCGATGAGGTAGAGGATCTGCAGCATCACGGGTCAGATGAGTCAGAGGAAGGGTAAATTTGGCGGAAGCGACGGCCCAGCTCGGCGCACTCCATCAGCAGGTGATGCCATTTTGCCATCAGCGCTGGGTCAACGCCAACTTCATTCTCCGACAACTGATAGAGGGCTTCTGCGGCTTGCAATTCTGCTTGGGCAGCCAAAACCCGCTCCAGAAGGGCCTGCTGCGCCTCTGGGCTAATAAATTCTAGGGTTTCTTCTTGCAAAAAGCGGCGGGAGCGCTCAAACCAGTAGCGGTAATCTTCCAGTAGGGGCCCCAGAATCTCTCGCAGTAACTTGGCTTTGCTCATCATTGGGATCCCTCCGCGCCTGGTTTGCTGAGAGCATCTTAGCTGAACTTAACCTTCTCCCGCCAGGGATCCCTGGGTGGCCTCCAGGCGGGCTTCCGTCTCCAGCAGCAGGGCTTCCAGCTGGGGCACCAGCTCTAGGGCCTGCTCTTGCCAGTAGCCCCGCTGGTGGGCTTCCAGCAGCCGCTCGCTCATATCCCGCAGTGCCCAGGGGTTGTGGTTTCGCAAAAACTGCTGCACGGGGGGATCCAACAGGTAGGCGCGGGCCACCCCGGCGTACATGAAATCGGGCACGGCGTGGGTGGTGACGTCGTAGGCAAAAAGGTAGTCGAGGGTGGCGGCCATCTCAAAGGCGCCTTTGTAGCCGTGGCGCATTACGCCGGCAATCCACTTGGGGTTGACGACGCGGGCGCGATAGACGCGGTCGATCTCTTCGGCCAGGGTGCGGATCTTGGGGTTGTGGGGACGGGCGTGATCCCCGAAGTAGATTTGGGGGTTGCGGCCCTGGAGGGTGCGCACGGCTGCCACCATGCCCCCCTGGAACTGGTAGTAGTCATCGGAGTCGAGGAGATCGTGCTCGCGGTTATCCTGGTTGTGCAGGACAATTTGCAAGCGGGCCAGTTGCCGCTGCAGGGCTGCAGGAGCCGGCTCTCCCTCGCCCTCAGCTCGGTAGGCGTAGCCGCTCCAGTTGAGGTAGGCGCGCGCCAGATCCGCCTCGGTTTCCCAGTTTTGCGCCTCGATTAGCCCCTGCAGCCCGGCTCCGTAGGCCCCTGGTTTGGAGCCAAAGATGCGCAGCCGCGCCCGCTCTGCCGCTTCTGAAGGCGGGATCCCTTGCTCCTGCCAGTACTGGGTATCGGCCAGCACCTGGGCCCGCAGGGGGTTGTCGGCTTCCGGTTCTTCCAGGGCGGCCACGGCCTGCACAGCCCGGTCGAAGAGGGCAATGAGGTTGGGAAAAGCATCGCGAAAGAAGCCGGAGATGCGCAGGGTTACGTCCACGCGGGGACGGCCCAAAGCCGCTACAGGCAGAATCTCGATATCCACCACCCGTCCCCCCTCCCAGCGGGGCCTAACCCCCAAGAGCGCCAGCGCCTCCGCCCAGTCCTCGCCGCCGGTTCTCAGGGTGGCAGTTCCCCAAACGGATAGGCCCAGGTGGCGGGGATATTCCCCCTGCTCTTGCACGTAGCGCTCCACCACCCGCTCGGCAGCCAGCGAGCCAACTTGCCAGGCAGTGGGGGTAGGAATGGCGCGGATATCCACCGAGTAGAAGTTGCGCCCGGTGGGCAACACCTCCACCCGGCCCCGCGTGGGGGCGCCGGAAGGGCCGCTGGGCACATAGCCGCCATTGAGCCCGCGCAGGAGATTTTCCAGCTCCTGGGGCGTTTGCTGCAGGCGGGGGAGCAAGTCCGTCTCGATCCAGCGCAGCACCTGGCTGGCCGCCGGCCCCGGGGGCGGATCGTAAGGGATCCCCTGTAGCCGCTGGGCAATCCAGAGGCGGGCCTGGGCCTCTAGGGCAGCTACCCCATC
>NZ_JANSIY010000122.1:0-6733 GCF_047462295.1 Synechococcus sp. H60.3
AAGTAGGTTTCAGAATTGAGCTCAACTGTGCTATGCTGGCCGATATTCTAGGGGGTCATAAGGATCTTTCGGTAAGGCCAGCAAAATCAAGCTGTAGGGATCTGTCAAGATTCTCCTGAGGTGAACCTTGTGGAAGGTAATGACGAAGACTCTAGCTTCTTTGTCCAGTCGTTTTTCATTGCTTGCCCGGCGAGCTGATTGAGAACTCTCTGGAACACTGTCCCCAAACGACTTGGGAGTTTCACCGGGAGAGCGAAGAAGATGTTCTCTACGAGTTCCGTAGCGCCGGCTGTCGCGGAGCGGTCGCCGGGATCCAAGAGCATGAGATTGGCCGCATCACCCAAGGCCCAGACGGCCCTGTGCGCATTGCCTACGCCGCCAAGCCAGAGATGACACCCGCAATCCGGAGTCGCTGGCTCAACTTGCTGGGCAGCGAGGTGGGGACGGCTCGGGGCTTTCCCATCCAAAACCTTACGGGGGTCGCCCGAAAGCCTTCTTCTCCAGCTCCAGAAGCCCCAACCGCAGAGCGGCAGATCGCCCGCTGGCTGCAGGAAGCAACCGATGCCCTGAAGCAGCAGGAAGATTTGCTGGCCGAGCTGGAGCGCCTCGGTCAGGAAGCGCAAGCCGATGCCCGCGCCTACAGCCAGAAGGCCCCAAACGAGGCAGGGACAAGCGTGATCAGCCTGCACCGAGGTCGGGGGGACGGCAGCCCTGGCGAGGCCACAACCGAGTTCAAGACCACCGATACCCTAGTCTGGGCCATTTTGCCGGTGAGCAGCCTCCCTGCCAACGCCCAGGTGGAGATGCTTTGGTACTACGAGGGCGGAGAAGCCGGGGGCGAGCAACTGATCCGCAAGTTTGATTTTCCCTGGGATCCCTTGGCCGACACGGTGCGAGGCTTTCTCAGCTTCAGCCAACCCTACACTGGGCGCTACCGTGTCGAGGTTCAGGTCAACGGCGAGAAGATAGGAGTTGGCCGCTTCACAATTCGGTAGCCTTAGCTTGGCTCCCACTTCCAACTCTTTTCTCTCAGAGGGAGCCCAGCCTCTCTCTTAGAAGGAAGGGGGAGATAAGGCTTACAGAGAACAATTTTTGACTATAAATCCAGGCTTTTCCGGTAGGGCAATGTCCGTCGCCATCTGCCTATTTTTCGCGCTGTGAAAACTATTGCGCTGAGAGTGAAAAGATAGCTCGACATTCTCTAGCGAGTTCTGATCACGGGCCTAGCTTTGAGGTTGTAGATAAAGCTGGTGCGGTACTGCAACAACAAATTGCGCAGGTAAAGGGGCAAGTTGCGCTGGTAGAGTAGGCGAGTTCTGCGGTAAATCAGTTTGCGGCGACGGTTGAGCGCCCGGCTGCGCTGCTGCAAAGGGGTCTGCAGAGAACGCTGAAGTGCCAGGGATCCAACCGCACAGGCCAGCCTTCGCCGTACCATACCCCACCTCTCGAATCGATTGATACTCCCACCGCCCAAAGGCAGGGGATTCTTACGCAGTTCAAAAACGAACTCGCAAAGGCACTGTCAAGACGCCTCTAGACAGTTCCTTAAGGCAAAGCCCCCAGGTTCTGCTTACTTTTCTGTTCGCGTCAGCGGGACAGAGTCCTTGCAGGTTGGATGAGACGTTAGTCTTTCCCGGATCCTTGCCACCGGTCGGGTTTTTCACCGTGATTAGGGGCTTGCCTGGGAACAGCACGCCTCGGTGACAACTATACCATTGATGAGCAACTAAAGTTGCTTGCGGGCTTTTCCGCCCCGCACTCAAGTACGGGACTACCAAACTATCCCTCTGGGTAAATGCGAGCAGCCGCCAGCGGGTCGATGTATTTTGGTATCCTGCAGAGGATTGGCCTGAGGAGCGAGGATCTGCCCAGAAGCTTTCTCCTTTTCCAGATCTTGCAACAGTTGCCGGCGCTTCCCCCAAGGGGCAACAGGTGTAGGCCGCTTGAACACCCAGCCGCCCAGCAATCTTTGCCGGCGGGATCCCCTTGGGGCCTATAGCCTCAGACAAGGCCAGCCAAAAGGGCTGGAGGCCACAGGGGGCCACGCCCGCCGCTATCCTGCCAACGAGTTGTTGGCCGCAGAGGACAGAGAACTCTTTAGGTTTTAACCAGGTTTTGTCAATGGCAGTCGAGGGACAGCTTCGTTACAATAGGTTACAGCTTAGATTACGATATGTTGATCATCCTTGCCATTGTGATCCTACTGGGGTTCTGGGCGCTGCGCTTGATGGAACAGGCGTTTCAGCGTCAGGAGTTCTCGCGTATGTTGGCAGGAACGCTGGTGGCCGTGGCTGCCGGTGGTGTTTTAACCTGTTACTTCTTGATGAGCGACACTCTACAGATGCTGTTTTCTCTGCAGGCCCAGTCTCCCCACTCACAGGAGCTCCTTTCCGACCTAAGCTGGCTCGATTAAGCCAGTTGTGCTGCCAGCCAGGCTCGAATACTCTGGATCATTCGTTGGTTAGGAGCTAGTAAGTTTTGATAAAACAACTGTGCGAAGGCATCGATGGGACTGAACTCCCCCTCGACCCGGAAAGGATAGCTGAAACCCAACGGGGTTAAGTGATCCCCCTCCAGGCGTTGCCATTCGGTGTAGCCTCCATACCTGCGGCGAAGCTGTTGATAGAGCAGCGGAATATCGTCAATATCATCCTGCTGAAACTCTACAAGCAGGTTGTTTCTAACCGGATACTGCTCCTCGATAAGGCGATTGGTTTCTGCCGGAGAAGGCTCAAACTCCAACCACAGATTCACCGGCGGCGAAGAGGATCCCATCCACATCCGCCACAGATCGCTAAGTTGTTGTTGAGGCCATGCTTGCACCAACACCTGCAACAGCGGCAGCGCCCGCTCCAAGCCGGCATTGCTGTAGGCCAAAAAAATATTGCCGCGCCGCTGGGATCCCAAAGAAGGAAGGGCTAGGCAGGAGAGGATCTGCAGCTTACCGCCAAGGCTGTGGCCCAAGCCAAAGAGGGGCAACCCCATCAAACCTTTGCTCTGCAGGCTTCTATGGAAAGATTGGGCTGCCTTGAAAGCAATTTGAGCGTGATCAATGTCGGTGGTGTAGGCGGTAGCCACAACGGCCATGCCCATGCGGGCCAATTCTTCCAGCAGGCGGCTGTAGAAAAATTGCGGGGCGGATCCTACAAACGCTCCGCCCAGAAAGTGGATCACGGCACGGGGTTGGGGAGGCAGAAGAAACCAAGTCTGTCCATCCGTTTGCCACGTCAATGTCATGGTGCTGCAACCTCACCTGCGATTTGACTGCGATTCCCCACAAAACCCGGTAGCCGACAGGATCCCACTTCATCCTAATAGAGTACTGACAGACTAGTGGCCCGCCCTCCGGGATCCTAGACCCAGCAACCCACTCGGGGTGCGACTGGCCCCAAAGTCGCCAGAACTGCAGCAGCCATCGGGTGAACCCATCACTCGCACCCCCTTCGCAAAAGATTGGGAAGGGCAAACTGGACAAGCCTCCCTGGGAAGCTCCCAAGCCTCAGCGAGGCCCCGTGAAAGTACCATTGGCAATTTCCCTGAGTAAAGCTAGCATAGGCGGCCCTAGATTTTGGCCAAAATACGTGATCCTCACGATGGCTACGTCAAGTATTTCTTGCATCCTGGACTTGTGAGCTAAGATAATAAATTCTCTTTTGAGATCGTGAGGTTGTAATGAGCATTCGCGAGATCGTTAGTGAGGTCTTACAATCCTCGACCCTGACGCTACAGCAGGAGTTGACCATCAACAAAATCCTTTGGGAAAAAGGCTACAGTCTATCTGATTTGGAAGCCCTAGATGAGCTGGTAGAGGCAATTCTTCGTCAGGAAGTGAAAGCCGCTTCAGACTCTTGCAAAGGCCCCAGCGCTGCTTAAGGATGGCGAGGTGAGCTCTTGGGTGAGGCCCATATTGCTTAGGTAATCAACTAATCGTTCGATGGGAGGATTTTTTCGTGTTGCACTCGACCTTAGTCAGAGTAAGCTTCTAGCCTTTGCAGGATCTCTCGGATTAAACGCTCGTCGGGGTGGCTGAGCTCTGGGTGGAAAGGTGCCTGCTTGAGATAGTGCCTCAGATCCTGACGGGCCTGCTGCCAACGCCCCAACTGGTAGCAGAGCAAGCCTCGATCCCTCAGGTGGGGCAAGGACTCTGGGATCAATAACAAGATGCGCTCCACTGCTGCCAAGGCAAGCTCTAGCTGGGCGCGGCTCAGGTAAATCTGCCTAAGATTGTTGAGCAGCCGCACCAAGATTAGGCGAGGAGGAGTGGGGCGGAGATGATGATCTTGTAGAGGGATCCCGAGCCCATAGATTTGGGCCAGCCGCTCTTGACAGTCTTGCGGAAACAAAATCTGCCCTTGATGAAAGGGATCCACAAAAATCTCCGCGTCTGCAAACAAGGGCCGCACCAAAAAGTGACCGGGCATGCCCACCCCTGCCATGGGAAAATCGATCCGCCGCGCCAGCTCTAGATAGATTAGAGAAAGAGTAATCGGGATACCGGTACGCCGAACGATCACCTCGTTTAAAAAGCTGTTGCGCGGATCGTAATAGTCTTCGCTGTTGCCACGAAAGCCCAGATCTTCAAAGAGATAGTGATTTAAAATCCGGATGACGCGCAGGGGGTAGCGCTCGGGAGGAAGACGCTCTTGCACTTCTGCGGCCATCTCATCCAAAGCGGCCAAATACTCTTCTACATCCAAGTCGGGATAGGCTTCCTGAGCAATCCAGAGGGCCGCTCGGCCCAGATCGATGGAATCTGATTGAATTTCCTGGATGAAGCGTTGGCGGGCGGCAGGAATGCTCATGGGAGGCTGGAGTTTTCGGCGACCATCTCGGCTAGAACAGGAGCGTGCAGAAGCTGGTCAACAGCAGCGTCAACGCCGTCAGAAGCAGGCTAAAGCTCCAAAGCCCCACAGCGGCAAGTAGGAGAGTCCCGATGACCCAGATGAGCAGAGCATTCCAGTAGGGTCGGTTAGGGGCCTTGGAGACGTTGATTTTTTGGAAGAAGGGCAGCAGGATAAACGCCACATCCAGCAGCAGCCGCGGCAGCCGCAAGTCCTGGGGCAAGGGCAGATCCCGCACCGCCAGATAGAGCAGCCCCCAGCTCAACAGAAGCGGGATCAGCAACAGATAGTTGGATTCGGCCAGCAGTGGTCGCTCCACCACTAGCGGAAACAAAGGGCTGATCCCCCAGCCCAGATAGAGGTAAAAGTCGAACTTCAACAGCGGCTGCAACAGAGGGGGCAGGCTGAGGCGCTGCAGGTGTTGCTGAATCTTACTCCCCTGAGCTCTGGCTCTCTGGCCCCCAGGTCCGCCTTTTTGAGGGGTTTGCCCGCCTGAGGCCGCCCGCCAGCCGCAGTGGTCGCAGTAGGGAGACTTATATCGATAGGCCGGGATCGGCTTGCCACAGGCGGGGCAGCGTTGGATCGGACGAGGTTGAGAACTGGAGGCCATAACCACCGGTGATGCTCCTGCTCTAGCATGCCCCAATTGCGTTCAGGTGATTCCCAGGGCAAAAGATAACGTGATACAGGCTGCCCCCAGGGCTGCTCCGGCGATCACCTGGACGGGCGTATGGCCCAGCAACTCCCTCAAGTAGGGCTCCTGGAAGCGATCTGCACCCTTCTCCTCAAACCATTCTTCCAGGAGACGGTTCAGCACCCGCGCCTGCTTGCCGGCAGCCTGGCGGATCCCGGCAGCATCATACATCACCACCAAAGCAAAAACCACCGTTGCCGCAAACAGCAGACTGTCCCAACCTTCCTCCAGCCCCACTCCCACGGCCAAAGCCGTCACCAGCGCTGCGTGGGAGCTGGGCATCCCCCCCGTCTCCACCAAAACCCGCAGGTTGAGCTTGCCCGAACGCACATAGGCCAGGATCAGCTTGATGGCCTGGGCCAAGACACTGGCCAGCAGAGCAACCCAGAGGACGTGGTTGGCCATCAACTGCTGCAGCATAGGGCTCTCCGGCACTGGAACACGACCAGGGTCTCCAACAGGGTGGACAGGGATCCCATCTGTCTTGTCCTCTTGTCTCAATGCTGACGGCGGGTGATGAAATCCGCCAGGGCCAACAGTGGCTCGGCCCGGGATCCGTAGGGGCGTAACGCCTCCTTGGCCGATTGGATCAGCTCCTCGGCTTTCTGCCGGGAAGCCTCCAGACCCAACAAGCTGGGGTAGGTGGCTTTGGCGGCAGCTTGATCCTTACCTGCCGTTTTGCCCAGTTGCTCGCTGGTGGCAGTGATATCCAAAATGTCGTCCACAATCTGAAAAGCCAGGCCGATGTCGCGGGCGTAGTGGCCCAGGCGGGCCAGCAGCTCCTCGTCTGCGCCTGCCAGGATCCCTCCTGAAACCACCGAGGCCTCCAGCAGAGCACCCGTCTTGTGCCTGTGGATGTACTCCAAAGTTTCTAGGGAAATGGCTTTGCCCTCCGACTCCAAATCCACCACCTGGCCCCCCACCAAGCCGGTTGCTGCCGCTGCGTGGCCAATACGGGCAATGACTTGCAGCACCAGCTGCGGCGGCACCCCCCGCGTTTGGCTGGCGATATGCTCAAAGGCATAGGCCAGCAGGGCATCTCCTGCCAAAATGGCGATATCCTCGCCGAACACCTTGTGGTTGGTGGGTTTGCCGCGGCGAAAATCGTCGTTGTCCATGGCCGGCAGGTCGTCGTGGATCAACGACATGGTGTGGATCATCTCTAGGGCGCAGGCAGTGGGCAGGGCCTGCTCCACGG
>NZ_JANSIY010000123.1:0-6629 GCF_047462295.1 Synechococcus sp. H60.3
CTCACCCACTCCCACTACGCAGAAGGCTGGCTGAGCAAGTACGGGGATCAGGCTAACCGCACTCGTCCCATTGATCATCTAGCCGTGGGCTATGTGGCAGCGGCGCTGGATGCCACTTTTGGCGAGCTGGGCAGCTACACGGCAGAGGAAACGGAGTGCATGGCGGTTACGCGCAAGGATCGCTGCGTGATCCAGGCAACTCGGCTGCCACGGCCTCAGGCTTTGGTTCCTAGCCCCGGCATGGGCAAGCTCATCGAACGTCCAGCCGATCTGCCCAAGCCGATAACAGCGGTGGACTACGACGCGGTCAACGAAGCTCTGTGGGGCATGCCTTTGGCAGGAGATGAACGGGGGCAGATTCGCGCCTTCAACGTGCTGCTCACGCGCATGCCTGCCAATTACTGCAACCGCATCCAGTACCGCTTTTTGGAAGAGCTGAAAGCAGTGCAACCCGGTCTGCAGCAGGTGGCAGAGGATCTAATTCGCGAATCGGGCCATGTCTGTGTCTTCTACACCTTTGGCAACATCATGGAGTCCCTGGAGTGGGAAACCCTTGTGGGGCCAATGCTGGAAAAGGATACCGACTGGATCCACGGGGCCTATGCCGTAGCCAGCAGCTTGGGGTGGGGTCGTTGGCAGGCTTTGGAGGTGGTGAGCGATCATTCCTGCCGGGTGGCTATTGACGGCAACTACGAGACCAACTACTTTTTGGCTTCCTACCCACGGGCAGATTATCCAACCTGCTATTTTGCCCAAGGGGCGGTGCCGGCGCTGATGAATCTGGTTTACAACGGCAACATTCAGCAGAAGCCGATTCTGGATCAAGTCTTCTACAACCGCCTCTTCCAGCGGGGTGGGCTGTTTCACGGGAAGGAGACCAAAGCCAGAGAGAAAGGGGATCCCTGGTGTGAGTTCTACGCCGAGCGGATTTAGGGATCCATGCAGGTGCGCATCCTGAGGCGGCGAGAGTGTGGAAGGGGCTGGGCCACAGACCTGCTGCTGCCGCGCTGCCTGAGCTGGCCGGAGGTGGAAGAGCTGGCGCAGGAGATAGGGGCCACCTGCCGCTGCTTTCAAAAACAGCTGGTGTGGTTGGATCTGCCGGCAGGGCGAATTACCGCTTCCTTGCGGGTGCCTCGCCTAACTTTGCGGCTCTACGACGCCGCTGTGGAAGCCCAGATCCTGGAGCAGCTGCGCCGCTGGCTCGACTCGGCTGCTGCGACAGAGGGGGCGGCTTTAGGCCAAAGCAGTAGCCAACCTGGCGCACAGTGTGAATGAGGCGGGGTTGGTGCGGATTCCCCTCTAGTTTTTTGCGTAGGGAGAGGATGTGGGTATCGACGGTGCGGGGGTTGGCGGTGGAATCGGGCCAAGCCCGCTCCAGCAGCTCTTGCCGCGAGAGAGGATCCCCATCGGCCTGGATCAGCACCATCAGTAGGCTAAACTCCTGCGGGGTGAGGTCGATGCCTTGACCGGCCAGGGTGACGCGCCGCTGCACCAGATCGATTTTCAGATCCCCATACTGCAGGAAGGTGGGGGGAAGGCTGCGCCACAGCCGACGGGTCAGGGCCTGAATGTGGGCATCCAGAAGGGGCAGGCTAAGGGGCTTGGTGAGGTAGTCGTCTGCGCCTGCCTCCAGCCCAGCGATGATGTCGGCTTCGGATCCCCGTTGGGAGAGGAGCAAAATCAACACATCGCAATGGCGATGCGCCCAGCGGCATAGTTGGAGCCCGGCACGGCTGGACAGCTCCGCATCCAAAATCAAGAGGTGGACAGGCTGCTGTTGCAGCAGGGTTTTGGCCTGGCGAATGGTCTCCGCTTCCCAAACCCGGTGCTGCGCCTGTTGCAGATGCCAACCCAGCAAGCTGCGCAGATGAGGGTTGCCTTCTGCCAGCAAGATGTGCAAAGGTTGCATGGCTACTAGGTTGGATCCCGCCCTCATCATAGACAGCGGGCCACCTTCGGACAATGTTGTTCGCCCGCTACCGGTTGGACAACCCTCTATCCAGACCATGGCCGATTCTCCATCCCCTATCTCCGAACGTAAGCAGGATCACCTAGACATTGTTTTGCAGCAGGACGTCAACGCCAAAGGGATCCGCACCGGCTTTGAGCGCTTTTTCTTCGAGCATGTGGCGTTGCCGGAGCTGCTGCTGCCGGAGATCGATCTCAGTTGCCAGTTTCTGGGAAAGCGCCTGCAGGCCCCTCTGCTGATTAGCAGCATGACCGGGGGGACAGACACTGCCCAGGAGTTGAACCTGTACCTGGCGGCTGCCGCTCAAGAGCTGGGCATTGCCATGGGGGTGGGATCCCAGCGGGCAGCTCTAGAACACCCGGAGCTGGCCCGGACTTACCAGGTGCGGCAAGTAGCTCCGGATATTCTGCTTTTGGCCAACCTGGGCGCTGTGCAGCTCAACTACGGCTATGGGCTGGAGCAGGCGCGGCGGGCGGTGGAGATGATCGAGGCAGATGCGCTGATTTTGCACCTCAACCCACTGCAGGAGGCGGTTCAGCCCCAGGGGGATCGCGATTGGCGCAACCTCTATTGCCGCATCGAGCAGTTGGTGAACCAGTTGCCGGTGCCAGTGCTGGTCAAGGAAGTGGGCAATGGTCTCAGCGCCCAAGTAGCCCGGCGGCTGGCCGAGTGTGGTGTGTCCGCCCTGGATGTGGCCGGGGCAGGGGGGACGAGCTGGAGCGAGGTGGAAGCCCATCGCCAAAGGGATCCCCTCAAGAAACGCATTGCCCACAGCTTCCGGGACTGGGGGATCCCGACAGCCTTGGCTCTGCTGGAAATCCGCCGCTTCCTGCCCAACCTGCCCCTGGTGGCCAGCGGCGGCATCCGCACTGGCATCGATGCAGCCAAAGCCATCCGCTTGGGGGCCGATGTGGTCGGCATGGCCGCTCCCGCTCTCCACGCCGTCTTCCAAGGGCGGGCCCAGGCGGTGGTGGACAGCTTCCGGGCCGTAATCGAGGAGCTGAGGATCGCCGCTTTTTGCACCGGATCAGCCAACTTGGCGCAGCTACGGCAAGCGGCTTTGCGCTGGCAAGATACCTGGGATCCGCTGCCCCCTGTCGGGGAAAGGGGTTGAAATCAAATTCCCAGCACCTGCCACAAGCTCACCTCCAGCCCTAGGGCGGCCAGATGGTAGGGCCACTGCAAACTGCGGCGGGCAATTTTGCCGGTGAGGGCCCACGACAGGAGCAAAGCCAGGATCAGGGTGGATCCCTGAAGAAACTGGATCACCGCTGGGTGGGCCTGCCACAGCACGGGAAGAGCGGATCCCGTCTGGAAGAAAGTTGCCCAAGTTACCGGCAGCACCTGGCCTGCCTCCGTCAAAAACAGGGGCCAATAGAAGGCCAACGTTCCTCCCAAAACCAGCGGCAAATAGCCGTAGATCATCTCCGCAAAGGGTCGGGGTCGCGTCCCCTGGCCTAGCTTATAGGCCAGCCCCGCCAGCCCCCAGGCTGCCAAGGGCACGAGGCTGGGGAGGCTCAAAGCCAGCAAGGCAGCCCCCAGGTGGGGCCAAAACTGCCGTAGATCCCAGCGCAAGCCCCAGCAGGAGAGGCGCTCCGCTATCTGGGGCAGGCAATGGAGATAGATGCCCCCCAGCAGCAACAGCAACAGGGCAGTTTCAGAGGTGCGCGGCGTATGGGTGGTCCACAGCTCGATCCCAGGCGGGCGCAGGTTGAACTCCACCGAGCGATGGGGACAAGCCTTGAGACAAGTCATGCAGAGGACGCAATCTTTGTTGTCTTGCAGTTGCGCCGGATGGGAGTAGAGAGGACAGCCTCCCGTCGCCATGCCTTCCCCTTTCTCGGGCCCACCTTTGTAGCACTGGTAGGTGGTGCATTCTGCCGAACAGGTGCCCTGCTGGGCCCGCAGCTCTGTCATCGAGAGCTTGGCATAAAGGCCGTTCATGCCCCCAATCGGGCAGAGGTAGCGACACCAAAACCGCCGCTCAAACACCAGTGAGCAGACCACCGCTCCGGCGGTAATCAGCAGCAGCAGCCACCCCGACAGGTAAGCCGTGTTGGGCAGATCCCAGATCTCCTCCCACAGGAAAATCAACGCGAACCCGGCAAACAGCACCCAGCCCCCCCAGCGCTCCGCCTGCGTTCGCGGCCATTTCCGCAACTGCCGCGGCCAAAGCCACAAAGATAGCCGCTGAACCAGCTCCCCGTAGATCATGAAGGGGCAGATGGCGCACCACACCCGCCCCAAAAAGGGGAACGCCAGCAGCACCACCGGCCACCACCAGGCCCAGAAAAGATTCAACCCCACATTGTGGGCCCGATCCTGAGGCCCCCAGAAGAGGAGAAACACCACCAGCGTGTAGAGAGGCAGCACCAGGCCGTAGTTGAGGCGATCCGGCCACCAGGGACTGCGCAGCAGGCGGCGCAAGCGAGGATAGGCGTTGAGCAGGTTGAGGCGAAACCGCTTGCCCCGGGGTTGGGAGGCCCAAAACACCTCTTCCCCCAACACGCTTGCCCCCGCAGCCTGCACCACTGCCCGCTCGACCAGGCTGCGCAGCTCCCGCGAGTTGCCGGGAAAGTCGTAGCTCTGCAAGCGGCGCAGCGCCTCCGGCGAGAGCTTGGGCTTGGGGATCCCCCGCCGGCGGCTGTAGAGGCTGAGAAAATAGTCGGCCATGGCTTTGATATCGGCCTTGCGCACCCGCAGCGGCGGCACTTTGATGGCCATCACCCAGGGGTCGAGGGCGGGGATGGGCCGTTCTGACACCATCAGCAGACGACAGCGACAGGGGCGCTCCTCTCCCGGATCCCCTTCCCCCCGCTGCACAGGGGTGTAGGATCCCGTCTCCAGCAGGCGCAGCAACTTGGGCATCAGCTCGGCGGGCAGCTCATGCAGGTTGTTCAACAGCAGCGTGCCCTCTCCCAGCCACTCCAGCAACCCCGGTTTGCCCCCCGCCCGTCCGAACAAGTCTGCCCCACTGGCCTGCAGGGCGCTGCAATCCACCTTGATCATGGGCTGGCGCCGCCGCGGGGATCCAAAATGGATCAGGGCGGCGACGTTGTCTTTTTCCAGGCCCGGCTCCCCAAAGATCAACACCGGCTTGCTGCTCTGGGCTGCCTCTTTAATCTGCTGCCGCAGGCGCACCGCATAGCGGCTGGAGCCGACGATCCCCCGCTCCACCTTCGGCACCAGGTAGGGGCGCAAAGCCACTTGCCGCTCCTGCTCGTAGCTGAGGCGCTCTTGAGCCTGGGCCAGAGCCTCGGCCAATTGCCCCGAGTGCTCTGCCAGCCAACGACGTACCACCGCAGCCGGGATCCAACCCCGGATCCCTGGGGAAACGGCCACCAGATCCCGCCGCAGCGGCTGCTCCGCCAGGACTTCCCCCAGATGAGCCACCGCGCCAGGCAGCAGGTTGAGAACCTCCCCGGAATGGGGATCCCGTTCTTCCCAGCGCCCCTCTAGCAAAATCTGGATCCCAGCCGGGGTGGTTCCTGCCTCCGCCAAAACCTCTCCTTGGCAAAAGGGTTGCTCCTGGAGGTGCTCCGCCAGAGGATACAAGCTCTCCAGCGCCAGGCTTTGAAACAGGGTTTGCCCCTTCAGCCACTGGGCACGCTCAACAGGGGTCATCTGAATGCGCTGGATACTCCAGCGTCTATACGGCGGGGAGGGATAACGCTAATAGGCTTGGCATGACCCAAGTCCTGACTATCTCCTGCAAGCTCAAGGTGTCTGCGTCACAAGCCGCCAAGCTGGATGCGACCTTGTCTGCTTTTGCACAAGCACTCCTCGCGCCCGCGGGCCGGAGGCCTTACTGGGTCAACCAAAACACGCCAGAGAATATAGCCAACCTTGTCAAGCTCCACTTCTTATGCTATCGCGAAGTCCGTGCACGGTTCGGGCTGTCCAGTAATCTCACTCAACAAGTGTTCCGACGGTTAGCCGGTGCCCGCAAGCTTGCCCAGCAGAAAAACCGTCCCGTCAAGGCGTTCAAGTCTGGCTTTGTTACCTACGATGCCCGCATCTTCTCTTTCCGGGAGAGGGACTGGACGGTGTCGCTGACCACCGTTGAGAGACGCGAACGCTTTGAGCTGGATGTTGGCTCCTACTAGCGGGGCAGGCTCACAGGCTCTCATCCCAAAGCAGCCACGTTGGTCAAACGCCAAGACGGTTCCTCCTTCATCCAGATTGGCGTGGAGTCTGAGGTACCGGAACTGGAGCACGCCGTCAAGGCAATGGGCGTGGATTTGGGTAGGAGGGATATTGCTCATACCTCTGAGGGGGACAACTGGAATGGACAGCAGTTGAACCAGGTCAGAGACCACTACTCCCGGTTGAGAGCGGTTCTGCAACGCAAAGCCAGTCAGGGCACACGTAGTTCTCGACGTAGGTGTCGGCAACTGCTGCAACGGCTGTCTGGTCGGGAGAGACGCTTTCAAGCCTGGGTGAACCACTGCATCTCTACTCGCGTCAGCGGGACGGAGTCCTTAGCCATTGTTGCTAGGGCCAAAGCTACCTGTAGCATCCTTGCCTTGGAGGACTTGACTGGGATCCGTGAACGAGTCAACCAACAGCCACGCAGCAAGACGGAGCGGCGGCGGTCGAACAGTGAGGCCTACGGCCCGCTAGCGCGAGGGGCGTTCTACCCGTTGCGGCAGTTTGTGCA
>NZ_JANSIY010000124.1:0-2448 GCF_047462295.1 Synechococcus sp. H60.3
CGCCAGGGATCCGTGAGCGCCCAGGCAGTGGTGGCCGCCTGTCTGGAGCGGATTCGCCAGCGGGATCCCCAGCTCAATGCCTTTACAGCCGTGCTGGAAGCATCGGCCCTGCAGGCGGCGGAGCGGCTGGATCGACAGGTGGCCAAAGGGATCCCGGTGGGCCCGTTGGCGGGGGTGCCTTTTGCCGTCAAGAACCTCTTCGATGTGGCCGGCCTCACCACCCTAGCCGGTTCGGCGATCAACCGCGAGAACCCCCCGGCCACCCAAGATGCCACGGTGGTGGCCCGCCTCAAGCAGGCAGGGGCAATCCTGGTGGGCACCCTCAACATGGACGAGTACGCCTACGGCTTTGTAACCGAAAATAGCCACTACGGCCCCACCCGCAACCCCCACGATCTCAGCCGCAGTGCCGGCGGCTCTTCGGGTGGCTCGGCAGCAGCCGTGGCCGGGGGCTTGGTACCTCTCAGCCTGGGCAGCGACACCAACGGCTCGATTCGGGTGCCCGCCGCCTTGTGCGGCATCTACGGCCTCAAGCCCACCTATGGCCGTCTGTCGCGGGCAGGAGTAGCCCTGTTGGCTCCCAGCTTTGACCACGTGGGCCCCTTGGCCCGTTCGGTGGCCGATCTCGCCCTCAGCTTCGATGCCATGCAAGGGCCGGATCCCCAGGATCCCGTCTGCGCTCGCCGCCCTGCGGATCCCACCTTTGGGCAATTGGGGCAAGGGATCCAAGGCTTGCGCATTGCCGTGGCCGACGACTACTTCCTGCGGGGAGCAGAGCCCCACATCCTGGCCGGCGTGGAAAAAGTGGCCCAGGCCCTGGGAGCCCAGCAAACGGTGCGGATCCCGGAGGCCGAGCGCGCCCGCGCCGCTGCCTTCCTGATCACGGCGGCCGAGGGAGCCAACCTGCACCTGCATCACCTGCGAACTCGTCCCCACGACTTCGACCCGGCGACCCGGGATCGCCTTTTGGCTGGCGCTCTGCTGCCCGCCAGTTGGATCGTGCAGGCGCAGCGCTTTCGCCGCTGGTATCGCCAGCAGCTTCAGGCCCTCTTTCAAGAGATCGACCTGTTCATCGCCCCCACCACCCCCTGCTCTGCCCCCTTGCTTGGCCAAGAGAAGATGGTGATCGCTGGGGTGGAAGTCCTCACCCGGCCCAACCTGGGTCTCTACACCCAGCCCCTCTCGTTTGTCGGCCTGCCGGTGCTGTCGGTGCCGCTGCGCGAGAGCGGATCCCTGCCCTTTGGCGTCCAACTGGTGGCTGCCCCCTACCAAGAGGCCAACCTGTTGCGGGCCGCCGCCCATCTGGAAGCGCTGGGGATCCCGGAGGCGCAGCCTGCCTGAGCCAGCAGAAGCCCCCTTTTGAACTATACCTAGTGTTTCAATTTTGAATCTTTTGCTCCAGACGCTAAATGTGTGATCCCCTCGATGGGAGTAAAAATGTGCTGCTCTTAAGGGCCGTTTTTGCCAGAGAGTTTGAATCCTGTCGGGGCAGGACGTGAGCTGCTTGCCTAGAGAGAGGAAAATCTTAAAGTAAAATTAATCCCCCAGTTGTTGTAGCGAGTCACCTCTTTTCCGGGTTGGGTCGATAGAATGAACGGCATAAAATAGACACGGCACCCCCACCTGGACTCTATATCATGGATCACCCCACTTCTCTGGCCCAGCGCTACATGGAGGTATGCAAGGCTTACCTTGCGCTCAACGAAGCCTTTGCCAAATTGGATCAATCCTACAGCCGCCTGCAGGAGAGCTTCAGGGAAATTCTCGGCCTAGCCAAGAAGGCTTGGGTTCAACTGCCTATCCTACGACAGCAGGTCGAACAGTTACAGCAGTGCGTCGAACAGAGGGATCGCTTGATTCGTTCCCTGCGAGAAGAACTGCAGGAGAAAGAAGCTCGACTAGGCGAGCTAATTGCCAACTATGACCAAGTCTGTTACGACCTGGACTCTACCAAGGCAGATCTGTTGAGCGCTCAGGCGTTGATTGAAAAACTGAAAGCAGAAAATGCCCAACTTTTGGAACAGGTGAGTCGCCTCACCAGTTTGGAGGATGAATTGGCAAGCTTAACAGAACGGCTGAACCAAGCAGAGGCAGCCCGCCAAGCGTTGGAGGCCCGCAACCGTGAGCTGGAAGCAGCTCTGGGAGAGCGAGATCGGCAAATGGATAGCCTGCAAAGGCGGTTGGTGCAATTGGAGCGAGAGAACGCCTCGCTGAAGGCGCAACTGTCTCCGGTGGCTGACCTGCTTACCGAGGCCTCGATCGAGCTCCTGCAAGAAACGGAGAGGGCTGTTGAGGCCGATAAGGAGGTGCTGCCGCAGGTGCTGGCTTCGCTGCCAGAGACTGAGCGCCTTGTGCAAGAGGCCGGGCAGCCCATTCCCTCTTCCTCAGAGCTGGACCAGCCGCAGGCAGCTTAATTCAGCCTTCCAGCCAAGGTTGACAGCTGCACAC
>NZ_JANSIY010000124.1:2548-4392 GCF_047462295.1 Synechococcus sp. H60.3
CATTCCCTCTTCCTCAGAGCTGGACCAGCCGCAGGCAGCTTAATTCAGCCTTCCAGCCAAGGTTGACAGCTGCACACCAGGTGACGATCCCCATAGGCGTTGTCGATGCGGCTGACACTGGGCCAGAACTTGCGCTCCTTGACCCACGGGAGGGGATAGGCGGCTAGGGATCGAGGGTAGGGGCGATCCCAGTGATCGGCGGCCACTACCTCGGCGGTGTGGGGGGCAAGTTTAAGGGGATTGCGCACGGGATCCATCTCGCCCCGCTCAATGGCAGCAATCTCCTGGCGAATGGCAATCATTGCCTCGCAGAAGCGATCCAGCTCTTCTAGGGATTCGCTCTCAGTGGGTTCCACCATCATTGTCCCCGGCACTGGCCAGGAGATGGTGGGGGCGTGGAAGCCGTAGTCCATCAGCCGCTTGGCTACATCCTCGACCTCAATGCCGGCGCTTTTCTTGAGGGGGCGCAGATCCAGGATGCACTCGTGGGCCACCCATCCCCCTGGCCCTTTGTAGAGCACCGGGTAGTAGGGATCCAGCCGCTTGGCGATGTAATTGGCGTTGAGGAGGGCCACTTGGGTAGCTAGGGTAAGGCCGGCGGATCCCATGAGGCGGATGTAGGCCCAGGCAATGGGCAGGATGCTGGCGCTGCCCCAGGGGGCAGCACTGACCGGGCCGTTGCAACCAGGCAAAAACGGGTGACCGGGCAAATGCGGCAGGAGATGACGGGCAACGGCAATGGGCCCCACCCCCGGCCCGCCGCCGCCGTGGGGGATGCAGAAGGTCTTGTGTAGGTTGAGATGGCAGACATCGGCTCCCAGCTCCGCAGGACGGCAGAGGCCCACCTGGGCGTTGAGGTTGGCCCCATCCATGTACACCTGCCCCCCGGCCTCGTGGATTATCTGGCAAATCTCGCGGATCCCTTCCTCAAACACCCCATGGGTGGAGGGGTAGGTAATCATCAGGGCAGCCAGGCGTTCCCGGTGCTGCTCCACCTTGGCCCGCAGGTCTTCGAGGTCGATGTTGCCGGCCCTGTCGCAGGCCACGCTCACCACCTGCATCCCGGCCATGACAGCGCTGGCGGGGTTGGTGCCATGGGCGGAGGTGGGGATCAGGCACACCTGGCGCTGGCTTTCCCCGCGGGCCTGGTGGTAGCGACGAATGGCCAGCAAGCCGGCATATTCCCCCTGGGATCCGGCGTTGGGCTGGAGGGAGACGCCGGCAAAGCCCGTGATCTCCGCCAGCATTCGCTCCAACTGGGCAAAGAGGGTTTGATAGCCGCGAGCTTGTTCCAGAGGCGCAAAAGGATGGAGCTGGGCAAACTCCGGCCAGGTTATGGGCAGCATCTCGGCTGTGGCGTTTAGCTTCATGGTGCAGGAGCCCAAGGGGATCATGGAGTGGACAAGGGAGAGATCCCGGCTCTGCAGGCGGTGGATATAGCGCAGCAGCTCCGTTTCCGAGTGGTAGCGGTTAAACACCGGATGGGTGAGGTAGGGGGTAGTGCGCAAGAGCTGAGGCGGCAGGCTTTGGTGGGGATCCGAACTCAGGCCTTCGGGATCCCAGGCTGGCTCCTTGGAGCCAGCGAAGATTTCCCAGAGATCGCGCAGATCTTGAGAGGTGGTGGCCTCGTCCACGCTGATCCCTAGAGTTGTCTCGTCGATCCGCCGCAGGTTGATGCGCCGCTGGGCGGCCCGCTCTTGGATCTGGCCGACCTGTTCGGGGGACTCTGCCTTCACCCAAAAGGTATCGAAGAAAGACTCTGGCCCCACCCTGTAGCCCAGATCCCGGATCCCGGCAGCCAGGTGATGGGCCTGGCGATGGATGCGTTCGGCAATTTGCCGCAG
>NZ_JANSIY010000124.1:4492-6609 GCF_047462295.1 Synechococcus sp. H60.3
ACCCTGTAGCCCAGATCCCGGATCCCGGCAGCCAGGTGATGGGCCTGGCGATGGATGCGTTCGGCAATTTGCCGCAGGCCGCGCGGGCCGTGATAGACGGCATACATGGAGGCCACCACCGCCAAGAGCACCTGGGCGGTGCAGATGTTGCTGGTGGCCTTGTCGCGGCGGATGTGCTGCTCCCGCGTTTGTAGGGCTAGGCGCAGGGCCGGCCTGCCCTGGGCATCTTGGGAGATCCCCACCAGCCGCCCCGGCAGCAGCCGTTTGTGGGCCTCGCGGGTGGCAAAGTAGGCAGCGTGGGGGCCGCCGTAGCCCAGGGGCACCCCAAAGCGCTGGGTGGATCCCACCACAATGTCTGCCCCCCACTCCCCTGGCGGTTGCAAGAGAGTCAGGCTGAGCAAGTCAGCAGCTACGGCCACCACCATCCCTCTTTGGTGAGCCTGCTCCACCAGCTTGCGGTAATCCCGGATCTCTCCATAGGTGTTGGGATACTGCAAGAGCACGCCAAAGCCGTTCTCCAGATCTAACTGCAAAGGATCCGCCACACGCACCTGGATCCCCAAGGGCTCTGCCCGCGTCTGCACGACGGCAATGGTCTGGGGATGGCAGCCGCGATCCACCCAGAAGACCTGGGATCCCTTGCCTGCCAGGGCATAGGCCAGGCTCATAGCCTCAGCGGCAGCAGTGGCTTCGTCCAGCAGGGAGGCATTGGCGATCTCCATGCCTGTTAGATCGATCACCATCGTCTGGAAATTGAGCAGGGCCTCTAGCCGCCCCTGGGCGATCTCCGCCTGGTAGGGGGTGTACTGGGTGTACCAGCCGGGGTTCTCCAGAATGTTGCGCTGGATCACCGGCGGCGTCAGGCAGTTGGAATAGCCCATGCCCAAAAAGGAGCGCCACACCTGGTTCTGGGCCGCCATTGCCCTCAGTTCTGCCAATACTTGCTGCTCACTGCTGGGGGATCCCAGGTGCAGGGGTCGGCTGCTGCGAATCGCCGCCGGCACCGCCTTATCCACTAATTCCCGTAGAGAGCTCAGCCCCAAGGCCTGCAACATCTGACGGATTTGCTGGGCGTCTGGCCCGATGTGCCGCCAGACGAAGAGTTCTCTCTGCTCTAGCAGCTCCAGCTCTGGATCGGCGGCAGAGAGGGGTTGAGACGTCTCCCGGCCAGAGGGGCTGAGGGGATGGAGGATGGTGGAGTCGGACATGGGGCAAAACAAAAGCGATGAGCAGTTGGTCAGCCGCCAAAAGGCTATTCCCCGATCATAGTTGTTAAAAATTATTTCTGACGGGATCCAAATCTGAATCTGGGTCTCGATTCGGGGTAGCGGGGATGAGACACTGAGTGGTCGGAGAATGTTAGCGACCTATCCCCTGAGCGTTGTCATGACTGCTTTCAACCTTGTCTGCAAAGGTGGTGCTATGCGTCGGCTGTTGTCTGCTTTGGTGTCTATCCTGTTGATGCTCTGTCTGTGCTTGGCCCCCTTGGGGATCCCGGCCGTGGCGGCAGAGCTTCCGCCGGTGAAACATCTTGACACTCCCATCGATGTGAACAACACCATCCTGCGCAACTACCGCCAGTTGCCTGGCTTCTATCCCACCCTGGCCCGTATTCTGGTGAAAAATGCTCCCTACAACAGCCTGGAGGACATGCTGCGGATCCCAGAATTGACGGAGCAGCAGAAGGCCCTGATCAAGGCGAACGCGGAGAACTTCGTGTTTGGGGAGTACCAAGAGGGGGCCAACCAACTGGAAAATCGGATCAACCAGGGGTACTACGGCTGATCCTGGCAGAGTCTGCAGAAGAGAAGGCTTTCTGCTTCTGTGCAACTCTCAAGAGGGAAGGGATCCTGCGGCCCGCAAACTGGATTAGAGGTTGGTGGTTGGCTTGCCAACTGCAGGATTACCCAAAGCCTGCTCCGTACTACTCGGCGGTTGGAGTCGGGTAGTTTACTCTCTATCCCTCGTCGCCAGAGCACCCCTCAGGTTTTGATGGCCTTAACGTAAGGTGCGGAATTCCCCACCGTATAGACGGTGGGGATGGATAGCACCCTCTGACTGATTCTGGTTCTAGGGAGCAAATCATGCCAAAGCCTAGCCCTTCCCAATACACTTTA
>NZ_JANSIY010000125.1:0-1317 GCF_047462295.1 Synechococcus sp. H60.3
TTGGAGAAGCATCTATCTCGACAAAGCGATCCTGAGGTTGATCGTTGCTTGACACTGACCCAGCCTCCTAATGCATCCCGCTAACTTAAGCTACTCCTTGTCTGTGCGAAGGTCATCTAGAGGGGATCCATCGCTACTTTCTGAGCCCGTACGCTCTGGCTCAAACTCTACAGTGATCCGCAATCTGACCCTACCTTTCTCCCACTCCTTCTTACCCGGTACCAAGAGCTGACAGGTAAGGCCCTGATCAAACCACTTGGTTTCTTGCAGTAACTTTTCTAACTTTTCTTCAGATCCGGGAGGAATAGGAATAGGAGGAAGAAAGCTACTGGCAATACTAATCAGGTTTTCCGGTGGAAGGATCCCCGAGGATCTCAAGGCTGTAATAAACAAGCGATTGAGCTCTTCCTTTTTGGCCAAATCCTCTTGGGCAGCTTTGACCAGGCTAGCAACCTTGAAAGTTTTCTCCCCTACAGAGAGGATCCCTTCTAAGCATTGCTGCAAGGGCAGGGCCTTAGGCAACAAAACTTCACCTCCTCAAATAGTAGGGAGAAACAAACTACTTTATCTCAGATCGTCAAGTATGCTGTCCAGCTCGGGGAAAATCTTACCTAAGTCAGAGATCTCATCACTCGGCCCACTTTCGCTCGCTGGCTGCTCGGAAGAACCTGCTGAGCTGTCAGCTAATTCACCGGTCGAAGAAGGTTTCAGTAAAGAAATCGAGGGCAAAAGTTCACGACCTAGGCCCATAGCCTGTAAGCATAGGTTAATCCCAGAAACGGCTTGGTTGTAGCTATCGATCTTTGCTTCTAGATCCCTTAGACGCTGTTGGTTTAAGGTAATTCTTTCTTCTGCTTCCTTTCTAAGTGTCGCTTCCATAAATTGCTTTGCTTCGGGATACTTTTGTAGAATTTCATCAGCCACTTCCTTAGCAACGGGCAAGAGCTGAGTCTTGAGGGTATTGTTGGTTTCTTGTCGGAAGTTAGAGCGTATTGTCTGGCTGACTTTGGGCTCAAAGTCAAGCTTCAGCAATTGCCGGATCCCCGGCTCCGCATCTCGAATAGCGGAAATATCGTAGGACTGAGATGTTTGCTTTAAAACTTCCCGGAACTGGTAAATGGAGAAAGTGCCCTCGTCATAGAAGCGAGGACTTTCTCTTAGATACCGATCGCACTCTTTTCGAGCGCCGCTGACTAATGCAGTGCAAACTTTTTCCTTAACCTCTAGTAGTTTTTTCTCTAGATCACCGTCGGATCCCAGTAGGCGAAACAACTGCTTGTAGTAGTCTGAACTGCGTACCCGATCAATAATCCGCCG
>NZ_JANSIY010000125.1:1417-6603 GCF_047462295.1 Synechococcus sp. H60.3
GCTTGACGAAACTGCTGGTCAATGATGGTCTCTAATCTCTGCCTTAGCTGGGAGTTGTACCAAGTTTCATCAATGCGATTGAACACATAAAAAACTCGATCGCGAATACTTTCGCTACTTTGGATGTGCTCAATGAGTTCTGTTTCTTCTTTAGTCAGCTCACCTGTTGTAGCACACTTGAGGACACAGACAACTGCGGAAGTGTTTGGATCGGCAATTTTTTGATAGGTGCGCTCGGCATCCGCTTTAACCGGAGCATCAATTCCAGGGGTATCGACAATAACGTTTCCGTCTTCTAATAGAGGATGATGGCAGTAGTACTCAATCTTCCGCAGAACTGCACTATTGGCACCGCGCCGCGCAAAACTGGCCGCTTCTCTTAGGTTGCCAAGGTTAAGCTGTTCCATCGAAAATACTCTGTTTTCGGTTGGGTGAATTCTGGCGCGGTTTTGCTGGAAACCTTCAATTAATAAGCGCAGCGCATCTGCCTGCTTTGCTCGTTCCGACTTACTTTTGCCGCCCTCCTGCTGAACAATGGCCTCAGCCTGCTCTTTTAGGCGATTGAGGGTGACTTCCTCTAGGTTGTTGCCGCTGGGTAGGGCTAAGCCCAAGCGAGTGCAGAAGGCAGCCATCTGTTCCTGCACCTGCCGCTCGCTGAGGAAGGTGAGTACTACCCTCTCGGCGGCAGGCTCTGCATAGGAGATGTAGCACTCTGTCCCTGTGGCGTGTCCTTCAGCGCTATAGAGAAGCTCCCTTTCTAACAAGGCGTTGATCAGCATCGACTTGCCAGCGCTAAAAGCACCGGCAAAGACAATCTCAAAAGTTGGAGAAATAGCCTTGCTTAGTGAAGCCTGAACTCGGGTTGTATCTTGCTTTGTTGAGAGCGTGGGATCCTGCTGCCAAAGGTTTAGAATCGTTTCAACATGCTCCCGTAAGTTCTCACACTGAGGCAAGAGTTGCACAGCCATCTCAGGGACCTCCGCTAGGGCTGGGGAGATTATAACAACGCCCTCAGCCTCGGGCGTGAGATCCCTATACTACTTTTCTTCCGACGGGGCCCTAGCTTGCTAGGGCAAAGAGGTCACTCCACTCCCGCCTGGGAACGCCGGGCTTAGCGATGATCTCGAAGATGCGGTTTTTTGCTGCCGGCTGGAACAGGCTTTCAACAGCCACTTGAGCTACCTTGAGGCGAGGGATGCTGCCCTCAAAGAGAGTGTCAGCCTGGGAGAGGACAATGCCATCCTCGTTGTCCTGGTTTTTCAGGCCCCCTGGCCGAATGATGGTGTAGGTGAGGCCGCTTTTTTGCAGGTATTCTTCGGCTCGTTTTTTCCACACCAAGATCAGCCAAAACAGGTTGAGGGGATGGAACAACTGGGACACGCATAGAGAAGAAATCAAAACAAAGTGTTGGATCCCTTGGGCTTTGGCCACATCCACTAAGTTCTTGGTGCCTTCATAATCCACTCGGTAAGGCAGAAAGGGATCCCAACTGGGCCTAGCTCCTGTAGCACAGAGTACCACCGTGCATCCCTCCATGCCGGCCCTTAGTGTGGCCGGGTCCAGCACATCTCCCACCACCACTTCTGCTTCGGGGGGCAAAACCTGTGCGGCCAGCTCGCGGCTGCGCACCAGCGCCCGTACCGGGATGCCGCGGCCCACCAACTCTTTGACGATGCGCCGCCCCGTTTCTCCCGTAGCCCCTGCAACAAAAGCCTTCATCTTCTCCCTTTGCCTAGGTTGGCTGTAGTTGTACCAGCTCTTGGGTTGGCCCTGCCAGAACCATTATCCAATCCGCCCAGAGCGGAATGGTAGGGATCCCAAAGCGCAACGAATAGCCCCAACCTGCTGGTGAAGCAAGTTACGGGGGAGTAGCCGGTGGACTTCTATTGAAGCGGCTTGGCTACATCTCCCACCTTAAAGCCAGAGCCGCTGAGAATGCGGCCCACACTGGATCCCTGATCCACCTCTGTCAGTTGAATTTGGCCAGCTGGCTCGGTCAATTTGCGCAGGACTGCTCCTGTGGCCGGATCCTTAACCTCGCGAACGACGCGCTCCACAGAAAGGATCAATCCCACGCGATAGCCGTCGCGGCTGCCTTTGTTCAAGATCACCTGATTGCCGTAGACATCCGCCACCAAGGCATCCACCGTCGGCAAAGAGCGGGGCTGGGCCGCCAAGCGACTGGCAAAACCGGCCAACTGCTGGGCAATTTGCTCCACCGCCTGCTGGCTGGCCAAAACCAGCAGCTTTTCTTCGTTGCTGGTGGCGGATCCCCCGCCAAAGCCGGCAACCGTGACCGTACTATCCGACTGGCTGGCGTTGCCCCGGCCCTCGACCACGGCCAAGATCTCGGCCGTGCTGGTGCTCACCAGGCGGGCATTGAGCTGCACGTTGGCATCGGCATCCACCGACTCGGCCCCCACCGCCAGCGGAAAGCTGCCGAAGGGGGTTAAGACCGGCGCCCCACCGCCGGAACGGCGCACCGACACATCGAACTGGGTAACACTGCCGAGGATCACCGCATCGACCCCGAGGATCCGGCCCACCTGAGCGGCGGTGTTGGCATCCAACCGCCCCGATAGCCCCAAGTTCTGCTCGGCCAAGATCGCGTCCAGCCGCGAGCGCTCGATAACAGAAAAAGTGCCATCTCTCACCAGCCGATCCACCAGCAGATCGCTCACCCCCCGGGAAGCCTCGCGCAGGCTGTAGGAATTGCTGAGGCTGCTGAAATCAAAATCCAAAACCGCAACGCGCGGGCGAGTGCTGGGTTGAGGCGCTTGTCCTACCTGGCTGGGGGCAGAGAGATTGCAGCGAAGGTCTTGGGGAAACTTCTGGCACAGCTCCGGATTGGTGGATTGGGCAGCCACTGGGATCCCCGTCCAACCCAAGCTCAGCAGCGGGATCCCGAACAACAAGATGGAAGAGAGGTTGCGCATGATTGAGCGATCTCCTGGATCGAGGAGGTGGCCACAGTCCATTCTTAGCTTGCACCCAAAAGAGCTTCCGGGGGAGGATGACCAATGTCACCTGGCCGCCTGTTCCAGAAGATGTCCTATACTCTACCGACTTCGAGGCCTTTGGGAAAAGGGATGAAGAGGGTTTGCACAGAGGAGTTGACAGATCTCAACAGTTAAGGTTGGGCAGAGACGCTCGCCCTTTGTAAGTTGCCGGAAAAGCTTGACCCAATTGGGCCAGGTTCAGAACGGGATCGAGCGTGCAAGCCCAGTGCTAGCCTAGTAAAGCTGTGTTTTTGTACAAGCTATGCCTGTTCCCAAGAAGAAAACCTCCAAAGCCCGCAGTCGCAGGCGGTATGCTGTCTGGCTGGGCAAAGCCAAGCTGCAGGCCCAGCGGGCGATGACCATTGGGCGCGCCATTCTCAGCGGTCGCAACACCGGCTTCTACTACCCCAAAGCCAAGTCCGAAGAAGAGGAGGGAGAAGAATAAAGCCCGGCAGCAGGGATCCTGGTTTACATTGGGGTCAGGCTCTCTTGAGAGCTGTTCTGCTGCCTCCCGGTCTTGGTTGTTTAGCGACTGGCATGCGCTCGTTGACCTCTCTTACCTACTACCAGCGGCTGGGCCTGTCTCCAGGGGCATCTCCTGAGGCCATTCGGCGGGCCTACCGGCAGTTGAGCAAACGCTACCATCCCGACACTTCTCCTCTGGCGCCAGAGGTGGCGATTCGTTGCTTCCAAGAACTCCAGGAAGCCTACCTTGTCCTCAGCAACCCGGCGAAACGGGCCATCTACGATGCCAGCCTGCGGGCGGTGACGGTCGAAACGGGATCCCTCAACGGGAGGGGATCCCTTCATACGGATTCTCTCGAGCTGCGCATGGAAACCCGGCCTCTCTCGGCGGGCGAGCTCTGTGCCCTGCTGCTGATGGGATCCACCTTCGTGGCGTGTTTGGTGTTGGCGGTTGCTTTGGCCTGGCTACGGGAGGGCGGGGTGGGCTAACCAACTCCGGTTGCTTGGGGATGAGGTTCAGACAAAGCGCTCGGAGCTTCCCACGGATCAAGTGCTTGAATGGAATAGGCTGTTAACTTTTGTCTAGTTTGACGGCTTCTCTGCGCGCGTTTGAATCTCACCATGCCTTTGCCCCCTGCCACCACACCTCTCTACAATCACCCGCTCCACGCCATCGAACGCTGGCTGGAGGAGCAAGGCTGCACCCGCGACCCAAAGGATGTGGAGCAATGGTTTTGCGAGCGGCCGGGCTGGAAAGCCTGCCTGCGCCTAGAAGAGACCAGCATCTGGGTGCGCTACACCTACCCGGATGGCAACACGAAAACCCTGTCTTTCCCCTACTCCCTCAGCCGCCAGGATGTAGAACAGGCCATTTTTGAGGACTAGCCGGCCATGCGCATTCTGCAACTGCCTGCCCTGCGCGACAACTACATCTATCTGCTCTACGATCCCGAGACGGCAACGGCGGCGGTGGTGGATCCGGCAGTGGCCGAGCCGGTGCTGGACAAATTGGCCGAGCTGGGGGCGGAGCTGGTGGCCATCTTCAACACCCACCACCACCACGACCATGTGGGGGGCAACCTGCAACTTTTGGCCCGCTACCCCCGCGCCGTCGTCTACGGCAGCCAGGTGGATCGAGGGCGGATCCCTGGCCAGACGGTGGAGCTGCAGGCGGGGGAGACGGTGGAATTTGCGGGCCGGCAGGCGAAGGTGTTGTTTGTGCCCGGCCATACGCGGGGACATGTTGCCTACTACTTCCCCGAAAGCGGGGATCTCTTCTGTGGCGATACTCTGTTTGCTGGGGGATGCGGGCGGCTCTTTGAGGGCACCCCAGAGCAAATGCTGGGATCCCTGGATCAACTGCGCCAGTTACCTGAACCGACGCGGGTGTGGTGTGCCCACGAATACACCTTGAACAACCTCAAGTTTGCCTTGACGGTGGATGGGGACAACCCGGATCTGCAGGCGCGCTATCAGCAGGTGGTGGCGCTGCGCCAGGCGGGATCCCCGACGGTGCCCAGCACCATTGGCGAAGAGCGCCGCACCAATCCTTTTTTGCGCTGGGATCAGCCGGCTCTGCAGGCGGCCACCGGCGTTCAAGATCCGGTGCGGGTTTTTGCCCGGCTGCGGGGTATGAAGGATCAGTTATGAACTACCCCACCGCGTAGGCGGGTGGGGTTTCCTCACCCGCTTGGCAGCAGAGCTTTTGTCTCTTCTTCTGCC
>NZ_JANSIY010000126.1:0-5172 GCF_047462295.1 Synechococcus sp. H60.3
ATCAGCCGTGGCGAGGTTCCTTTTTCTACTATTCGCGGGATCCACATTCTTGGGGATCACGCAGCTTTTATCTTGTATCCTCTCAGTCTTTTGTATTGCATTGCTCCCTCTGTATATTGGCTGTTTGGCATCCAAGCTCTGGCACTAACGCTGGGAGCGCTGGCCGTTTACCATCTGGCGCTCCAAGCCGAGATTGATTCTGGCAGGGCGAGAACAATTGCCGCCGCCTATCTTCTCTACCCAGCCATCTTCAACGCCAACCTTTTTGATTTTCATCCAGAAGTGTTGGCTGTTCCCCTTTTTTTGGCCGCTATACTCTGTGTTCGCTCTGGCAAGTTGTGGGGGTTTTTGCTGTGCCTAGGTGGTATCCTCGGCTGCAAGGCGGTGTTGTCTCTCAATGTCGTTGCCCTGGGAGCTTGGCTGTTGCTCTTTGAAAGCAGACGAGTTGAAAAGCGCTGGGAACGGCGCTGCCAAGTGGCCGGCTGGCTTGCCATAGCGGCAGGGTCGGCTTGGTTTGGCGTGGCTACTTTTTGGATTATTCCTCACTTCAGTGGCAGCGAGCCGGCAGCCGTTTCTCACTATAGCTATTTGGGCAGTTCTGTTCCTGAAATTATCCAAAACTTGGTTCTCAAGCCAACATTAGTCCTGGGCAAGGTCTTCTCTCTCGACACCCTATTCTATGGACTTTTGTTAATCATTCCTGTGGCTTGGGGCCTCTCTTGGCACCGCTGGGATCCCTGGATCCCTGCCCTGCCAACCCTGGGGCTGAATATACTTTCTAGCAATCCTGCTTATCGGGATCTGGTGCATCAGTATGCATTACCTGTTGTTCCTTTTCTCTTTCTAGCTGTCATCGAAAACGCGAAACCAGGCCCATCCTGGGTCTGGCCTGTCAAAAGCAGAAAAGCAGCGCTAGCCTGGTCTTTGCTGGCTTTTTTAGCCCTGGCAAAATACCCCTTTTTCGGCTCCATCTATCTTCAGTCTCTTGACACTTGGCAGGCCACTCGCGAGGCCCTTGCCCACATCACCACCCAAGGGGGTGTCCTTACCACCCACGAGATTAGCCCCCACCTCACCCACCGGCAAGTTATCTACTTTACTGATGAGAGCCACTTCAAGGGATCTCCCCCCGAACAATGGGATCCCTTTGACTACGTTTTGCTTAACAGCCGCCATCCGGGGTGGCGCAGCAGCCCAGAGTTCTCCCAAACCCTGCTTGCCGCTTTACAAAAAGAAACCTCGTTTCAGCTTCTCTACCATCGCGATGGGGTGTATTTGTTCTCTAGGATACGACAAGAACCTTAAGCCTAGCTGGAACAAGTCAAAGACAAAGATCAGAAAGCAAAATTCCCTGTAGTTCAACAATTTGTTAAGAAATCATTAGCTCAACCTAAAGAAATTCTTCATATCGATGAAGCTTAACCTAGTCTTGGCCTCTTCTTAACTTCTAGGTACTAGTTTTGGAGCGCCTATCCCAATGCGTGAAGTCAGTAACGCAGGGAATCGACAAGACAAGAGAAGGGGAGAACTCAACGTGAATAATCCGCAGGGTTCTAGGCTTCGTCATGGGGACGAGCCTCTGTGCAATCATTCGCCCAACCCCACCTTTAGCAGCATCCTAGAAGCCCGCCTGCAGCGGCGCCAAGTGTTGCAGGGGGGCATTGCCGCAGCAGTGGCCACCTTTTTTGGCCTGCCGGCGCTCAACAACGCCAGTAAGTCGGCCAAAGCGGCCAGCGGCAGTGCCTTGCTGGGTTTCAAGGCAATCCCCGTGAGCGCAGAAGACAAAGTGGTGGTGCCGGAAGGCTACACTGCCCGACCGCTGCTGGCCTGGGGTATCCCCATCACCGGCACCTACCCTGAGTTTAAGCTGGAGAACACCGGCGCCGAGCAGGGGATGCAGGTGGGCAGCCACCACGACGGTATGCACTTCTTCCCCATTGAGGGGAAGGATCCCTGGCAGGGCAGCTCCACCGAGGGCCTGTTGGTGATCAACCACGAGTACGTGGAGCCGCGCTTTATGCATGCCGCCGCCAAAGGACAACAGCTCAACGATGAGGGGTATCCGGTCAACCCCGACGGTAGCCGCGATCCCGACCAGGTGCTCAAGGAGCTGAACGCCCACGGGGTGAGCATTGTCCACATCAAGCGGGAGGCGGACGGTAACTGGACTGTGGTGCGGGATCGCCTCAACCGCCGCATCACCGGCCTCACCCTCATGGAGATCCAGGGCCCGGTACGGGGGTCTGACTTTGTCAAGACCAAGTTCAGCCCCGATGGCACGATGACGCGGGGTACTCTAAACAACTGCGCCCACGGGGTTACCCCCTGGAACACCTACCTCACCTGTGAGGAAAACTGGGCCGGCTACTTCGTTAACACCAGCAAAGGGCCGGATCAAAAGCCCAACCTGCCCCGCGAACACAAGCGCTATGGCGTGAGCACCGAGACCTCCCGCTACGGCTGGGAGCTGGCTAGCAACAAGGCCGACGAGTTCATCCGCTTCAACGCCACCCCCACCGCTGCCGATGCTACCCAGGACTACCGCAACGAGCCCAACACCTTCGGCTGGGTGGTGGAGATTGATCCCTTTGATCCCAGCAGCAGGCCTAAGAAGCGCACAGCTCTGGGCCGCTTTGCCCATGAGGGCGTGGTGTTCCAGCCGCCGGTGGAAGGACAGCCGATTGTGCTCTACATGGGGGACGATGCCCGCTTTGAGTACATCTACAAGTACGTCTCTGCCGAGCCCTACCGCAAGGAGACGGCAGGCGGCCACCTGCTGGACAACGGCACCCTGTACGTGGCCAAGTTCAACGAAGACGGCACAGGGGAGTGGATCCCGCTGGTGTTTGGGCAAAACGGCCTCACCCCCGAGAATGGTTTCACCAGCCAGGCGGATGTATTGGTAAACACCCGCACCGCAGCAGACTTAGTCGGCGCCACCAAGATGGATCGGCCCGAGTGGGGAGCAGTGGATCCCAAGACTCGTATGGTCTACTTCACCCTAACCAACAACAGCAAGCGGGAACAAGACCAGGTGAATGCCGCCAACCCTCGTCCCAAAAACCAGTGGGGTCACATCATCCGCTGGAAGGAAGCCAATGGCCAGCCCCAAGCTACCCGCTTTGAGTGGGACATCTTCGTCCTGGCCGGCCCGCCAGGAGATAGCCGCACCTTATCCGGCCAAGCTCTCAGCTCGGACAACATCTTCAACTCTCCCGATGGGCTGTGGTTCGATGCCAGTCGTCGCCTCTGGATCCAGACAGATTGTAGCGAGAGCAACCTCAACAAGGGGGACTTTGCCCAGTTCGGCAACAACCAGATGCTGGCTGCCGACCCGGATACGGGAGAAATTCGTCGCTTCTTGACCGGGCCGATTGGACAGGAGATCACCGGCGTGGTTACCACTCCCGACCAGCGCACCATGTTCATCAATGTCCAGCACCCCGGCTCCACCACCAGTGCCGAAGACTTCGCTGCCGGCAAGATTGCTTCGCGCTGGCCTGACTACGACGACAACATCTATCCCCGCTCGGCGGTGGTGGTGATTACCAAAAATGACGGCGGCATCATTGGTACCTAGTTGGCGCCGAAGCCGTCAACTTAACCCAGCGGCAGGGATCCCTGCCGCTTTTTCCTGCAAGAGTTACTCCCCTCTCCCTGAGGGAGAAGGGCCTACTCCCACAAGTTCAAATCGGTCACCGCCCCCAGGCTGCTGCTGGAGACGAGCTTGGCGTACTTGGCCAAGGTGCCCCGTTTGTAGCGAGGCTCGGGGGGAACCCAGCGGGCGCGGCGGCGGGCCAGTTCTTCCTCGCTAACATGCAGGTGCAACAGACGAGCGGGGGCATCGATGGTAATGAGATCCCCTTCCTCCACCAGGGCAATGGGGCCGCCTACGTAGGCCTCAGGCGCCACATGGCCCACCACCATGCCGTAGGTGCCGCCAGAGAAGCGGCCATCGGTAATTAGCCCCACGCTATCTCCCAAGCCAGCGCCGATGATGGCCGAAGTGGGGGAGAGCATCTCCCGCATGCCAGGGCCGCCCTTGGGGCCTTCGTAGCGGATCACCACGACGTCCCCTGGTCGAATTTGGCCAGCAAGGATAGCCTGCAGACAGGACTCCTCCGAGTCAAAGACCCGCGCCGGCCCCGTGATCTTGGGAGTCTTGACGCCGCTAATCTTGGCCACTGCCCCTTCGGGAGCAAGGTTACCTTTGAGGATGGCTATGTGCCCTTGGGGGTAAAGGGGGCTGTGCCAGGGGCGAATCACCTCTTGGTCAGGGCTGGGCTCGTCCGGCACGTCCCGTAGGACTTCGGCAATCGTCTGACCAGAGATGGTGAGGCAGTCCCCGTGCAGCAAACCGTGGTTGAGCAGGATCTTCATTACTTGCGGGATCCCACCAGCCCGGTGCAGATCGGTGGCAACAAAGCGGCCCGAAGGCTTGAGGTCGCAGAGAACAGGCACGCGGGCGCGGATGGTCTCAAAGTCATCCAACGTCAGGGGCACCTCCGCGGCGTGGGCAATGGCCAAAAAGTGGAGCACGGCGTTGGTGGATCCCCCTACGGCCATGATGACGGAGATGGCGTTCTCAATGCTCTGGCGAGTGATGATGTCACGGGGCCGAATGTTGGCCTTGATGGCCTCGGCCAAGACCTTGGCCGATTGGGCAGCGCTTTCGGCTTTTTCTTCATCCTCTGCCGCCATGGTAGAGGAATAGGGCAGGCTCATGCCCATGGCCTCAAAGGCGCTGGACATGGTGTTGGCGGTGTACATGCCGCCACAGGATCCGGCACCGGGGCAGGCGTGGCGCTCCACCGCCAGCAGCTCTTCCTCGGAGATGTGCCCGGCGCTGTACTCCCCTACCGCTTCAAAGGCGCTGACGATGGTGAGGTCGCGGCCGTTGTAGTGCCCCGGCTTGATGGTGCCGCCATAGACAAAGATGGAGGGCACGTTGAGGCGGGCCATGGCAATCATCGCCCCCGGCATGTTTTTGTCGCAGCCACCAATGGCCAAGAGACCATCCATACTCTGGCCGTTGACCACCGTCTCGATGGAATCGGCAATCACCTCCCGCGACACGAGGGAGTACTTCATGCCCTCGGTGCCCATGGAAATGCCGTCGCTGATGGTAATGGTGCCGAAGATCTGAGGCATGCAGCCGGCCTCCCGCAGGGC
>NZ_JANSIY010000126.1:5272-6560 GCF_047462295.1 Synechococcus sp. H60.3
TCGGTGCCCATGGAAATGCCGTCGCTGATGGTAATGGTGCCGAAGATCTGAGGCATGCAGCCGGCCTCCCGCAGGGCAGCTTCGGCTCGCTCGGCCAGGGCTTGGATGCCGATGTTGCAGGGGGTAATGGTGCTGTGGGCGTTGGCGATGCCGACGATGGGCTTGCCGAAGTCCTCATCGCGAAAGCCCACCGCCCTGAGCATGGCGCGGTTGGGGGAGCGCTGCACCCCCTGGGTGACCACTTGGCTGCGCAGCGGAAAAGGAGAGTTGGCCATCATTGGCAAGAAGAAACCGAGAAAAGTGAGCAGGAAAAAGAATGGGTAGAACTCATCCTACCGCTTTTCCCAAAGGCAACCGTAACCCTCCTGGCAAGAGGGATCCGACCGAATCTGAAGCAACTCTGTAAGTTCTCGGCACCTGCGCCGAGAATCGGCCAGCCTACCTAGTGAAGGGGATCCCAGATTCCAATCGCGTCAGTGGGACGCAGTCCTTGCCCGCCGGTTCGAGATACAGAAGCTAGGGATCTCTTGTTCCGGCGTTTCCTCTTAGGTGTCAGTGAAGCCGCGTATGGTTCTCAGCTCTCCTCCCTCCCCCGCCGCCGTGCCCAGCAGCGCCGAACGGGAGATGGCGCGGGATGTGCTCACCCTCTCCCGCCATGTCTTGCAGCAGTTTGGCAGCTTTACTGCCGAGGCCCAGGACTTCAGCGCCCTGATGAACCGCATCGCCCTGGCCGGCAAGATGATTGCCCGTCGCCTCAGCCAGGCAGGGCTGATCGAAGGTACGTTGGGGGTGACCGGCAGCGTCAATGTCCAAGGGGAAGAACAGCAACAGATGGACGACTATGCCAACCGGGCCTTCATCCGCGCCTTGGAGCAGACGGGCCTGGTGTGTCGGCTGGTGTCAGAAGAGATGAAAACCCCAGCTCGCCTGCCGGAAAACTGCTCCCTCAGCCGCTTGGCCCTGGTGATCGATCCCTTGGATGGATCTTCCAACATTGACGCCAACCTCAGCGTCGGCTCTATCTTCTCCGTTCTGCACCCCCTTGAGGATCGTCCAGAAGCAGACAACCAAGATCTCCTGCAGCCGGGCCGTCGCCAACTGGCTGCCGGCTACATCCTCTACGGCCCCAGCACCCAACTGGTCTATTCCGTCGGCAAGGGGGTACACAGTTTTACGTTGGATCCCAGCTTGGGCGAGTTCATCCTCTCCAGGAGCGATATTCGCATTCCCGAACGCGGCTCCGTCTACAGCCTTAACGAGGGCTACTTCTGCCAGTGGAGCGAAGGGA
>NZ_JANSIY010000127.1:0-4696 GCF_047462295.1 Synechococcus sp. H60.3
GCCTGGGATCGGTGCTCGGCCAAAAAGGCTTCAGGAGGCTTGAACTTCACCCTGCCCGCTCGGATCGGCTTCCTCGCAAAGTCTCCAGAAAGGCATAGACTGCCGGCGGATGCAGCGCCGAGGCCAGCACGGCAGCCCCGATCACCCGCTCCAGCGGGACGGGCAGACGGCGGATCTGGATCCCTGGGGGAATAGGGATGGCAGCCAGGCGAGGCAAAATGGCCGCTCCCAGGCCCTGCGCCACCATGTTGACGATGGTGGAATCTTCTTTGACTAGGTAGGCCACCTTAAGGGTTTGGTGGGCCGCCTCCCAGTGGTTGCGCACCGCTGTGGTGCATTCAGCGTAGTTGTAGAGAATGTAGGAAAAACGGGAAAGATCCGCCCAGGTCACGGCTTCCGGCAGAGGGCCAAAGCTCTCCGGCACCAACAGAATGAACTCGTCGCGAGCGATCTCCCACGTCTGCAGATCCTCGGCAGCTCGCGGCAGCGGCAACAGGCCGATATCCACCTGGCCCGAGCGCAGCAGATGTTCCACAGTGGCCGGATCTGCTTCCGTGAGGGTAAGGGTAACTTGCGGAAATTGCTGGCGAAAGCGGGCGATCACCGGTGGCAACAGGTGCGTGGCAGCGCTGCGAAAGGCAGCAACCCGCACACTTCCCCCACGCAAGCCTTTTTCCAGGTTGGCCTCGTAGTCCATCTGTTCGCGCAATTGCAGCATCTTGCGGGCATAGCGCAGTAACCGCTCTCCCACCGGAGTTGGACGTGCCCCAAACCGACCGCGCACCAACAGGGTTACCCCCAGTTCTTCTTCCAGACTGGCGATGGCCCGGCTCACCGCCGACTGGGAAATGTGCAGTTGCAGGGCGGCTTCGCTGAAATTCCCCTTCTCCACCACTGCCACCCAGGCTTGCAGTTGCGAGATGTTCATCGATGCCATCTATTCGATCTGCGCATAGATGTGATGTTATCTCAGGTTTGAACCTCTCGCTGAGGCTGACTAAACTACAACGTACAGCTTTTTTCCGCTGGATGGAAGTCTTGCCAATCGGCAAGGCAGCTATTCCCCAGAAAGTACAGAAGATACCTCTGTTGTGCTGGGGCCAGTATGACTGAAAAAAGCTGGAATTCTCCTTCACAGTGGAAAAAATACCTTCTGGCTGTCTCTGAACAATTAGGCGTGCCTATGTCCAGATCTATGTTTGCCCTCTTGCCTTTTCATCAGTTTCGAGATACTCCCGGCGTGCGGTTTTTCGATATCACCATCCCCCGATCCAATGCCCGCGATCTGGTTTATCACGAAGGGCCAGCCGTCAGCCCTCCCGACAATCCTCAGGGCTATTGGCAGTTTTATCTACATCCCCACCAAGAAGACAATTTGTTGGCTCTGTGGGGAGGACGAACCTTTTACTTGGTCAACTTTAGCTGGCGGGATCCCTTTCACATTGTGCGCCTGGAGGCGAATCGAGGCATTTTGCGCATTCCTCCTGGCACCTTTCACCGTTCTGTTTCCGACCCCGAGGGATCCATCGTTTTAAACCAGGCGGTGCGCGACGAAAAAGCTGTTGTGGAAAAGGAATTTCGCATCTACGACAGCAGCCGTATTCCGCGTTTGTTGCAAGTCATCTCGGCGGCTGCCCCTGTGCCCCGCATCTGCGCCTGAGCTAGCCTCAGCCAATTGGCTCTGGCGAACCAAGCCCTTTTCCCCTACTATCTAGGCGGGGAAGATGGGTTGAGGACGGTTATGCAGGCGGTGATTTTGGCAGGGGGGCAGGGAACTCGCTTACGGCCTTTGACCCTATGGCAGCCAAAGCCCTTGCTGCCTTTGTTGGAGGTACCCTTTTTGCACTGGCTGATCGGGCGCTGCCGCCGGGCCGCCCTGACAGACATTTTACTCAGCGTGGGGTATCTGGGCAGACAAATCGAGGCGGCTCTTGGAGATGGCGCCGCTTGGGGAGTAAAGCTCCGCTACATCGTCGAGGAGACGCCGCTAGACACAGCGGGAGCTTTGGTGCTGGCCCAACCCTACTTCAGCGGGGATCCCCTCGTAGTCTTCAATGCCGATATCCTCACCGATCTGGATTTGTTAGCTTTGATACAGTGCCACCTGCAGAGTGGGGCCGTTGCCACCCTTACCCTTGCCCGCGTGGAGGACATCACCGCCTATGGCCTAGTGGAGGTGGGGGAAGGGGGCCGGATCCAATCCTTTCGGGAAAAGCCCACCGCTGCCGAAGCTCTCACCCTCACCACCAACACCATCAACGCCGGCACCTACGTCCTTGATCCAGCTATTTTCAAAGACTACCCCAGCGGGGATCCCCTCAGCTTGGAGCGGCGTGTCTTCCCCGATTTGCTGCGGCAGGGGCGACGGCTGCAAGCCTACCTGCACACTGGTTACTGGCGGGATCTGGGCACGCCGGCCAGCTACTACCACGGCCAACTGGACATTCTCCTGGGCCGGATGACAGACTTTCCTCTCGAGGATGTGGAAGCAAAGGCGCCGGGGGTATGGGTTCACAAAACGGCTGAGATCCACCCCAACGCCCAGCTACAAGCCCCCTGCTACATCGGCGCTCACACGCACCTGGGCTCCCAGGCTCAAGTCCCCGCTGGCACCATCCTCGGCAGCTACAGTTGGGTCAATGGATCCCTGGAGCCGGGGGTCTATGGGCCGGGCCTCCTGGTAGTCTAGGTTAAAGGCCAGTTAAGCACCCAAGCATCCAAGACACAGCTAGCCAAAGATGGAGCTACCGCAAACTGGGGAACGCTGGGATCCCTACCTTGCCGCCGTAGCCGCCCGCTTCAACCGGGAGCTGGAGGTGCAGCTAGGTCGGGCCAGTTGGCAGCTTCCCCCCGACCTGGAGCAGTTGCCCTTTTGGCAAGCCCAAGAGCGGGATCACCTCCAGGAACGCCTGGGGATCCCTTTTTGGCAATTGCGCGCCCCCAAAAAGCGGGAAGCCTGCTTGGATCTGGGCTGTGGAGTGAGTTTCCTGACCTATCCCTGGAACGACTGGCAGGCTCACTTTTACGGCCATGAGCTGAGTGGGGGGATCGTGCGCTTTGTGCGCTCGCGAGCACCGCAGCTTAACTCCAAGCTGTTCAAGTCGATGCAGCAGGGATCCGCCCATCACCTGGAGAACTACGGGCCAGAGCAGTTCGATCTGGCCATTGCTACAGGATTTTTGTACTACTACCCGATAGATTACTTTGATGCGGTTTGGGCAGAACTGATGCGGGTGTTGCGTCCGGCTGCACCAGTGATTATCGAAGTGGTCAATCCTGAATCGGTGTGGGCCGAACAGTGGGGGTTGATTGAGCTATTCAAAGGCAGCGAACCGATTCTCACACCCCTACAGGAGTGGGAGCGGCGCATCGCTGACTTGGGCGGCAAAATCCAGAAACAGGCCAGTGGCGAGCTATTTACCACCTATTGGATTCAGCGCAAGTACTAAACGGGCTTGGCGTCGGTTTTCCCATACCCAGACGGAAGGGATCCCGCCAAGGCTTTCGTCAACAATGTAAACGTGTAAACGAAACGCCAAAAACGGTCACCCGATCCCTCGAAAAAGCTGTGGGGGTGGGGATATCCTGAAGTAGGCAGCAACAGATCCAGTACAAAGTTGAGCTGTGGCTCGCTCGCCAACAGGGTGGCTGTTACGCCAGTGAGGCAGCCCACGAGGCTAACATGGAAAGGCGGTCTTTTTTACAAAAGTTACTCCTGGTTGCTGCCGGCCTTGGTCTCTCTCCTGGCTGGTTGGTGGGTCAGGCTGAGCGCTATGGGCAAGCTTTGGCGGCCAGCTCCCGCAAGTTGGCTCTCTTGATAGGTATTAACCGCTACCCTGGTGAGGGATCCCCGCTGCAGGGCTGTGTGACCGATGTGGAGCTGCAGCGGGAGCTGCTCTTGTATCGCTTTGGCTTTGAGCCGGCAGAGATTCTCACCCTCACCGATGGGGCCGCCACGCCGAGTGGGATCCAAGCGGCCTTTGCGGAGCACTTGGGGGGTTCAAGTCAGGCGGCGGAAACAGTGGTCGTGCAGTTTAGCGGCTACGGCCAGTGGCGGGCGGGAGCCGCGCCAGGCCAGTGGCAGCCGGTGCTGCTGTTGTCTGGCTCTGAAGGAATGGCGGTGATGGAGCTAGACAGCTTTTTCCGGCTTGTGGAAGGCTTGGGCACCGCCCAGATCACCACTCTGCTGGACTGTGGCTTCACCCATGTCTTGCCGTCGGTGCGAGGCAATTTGCAACTGCGTTCCCGCCCCCCAGCCGGGAAAGGAGCAGGATCTGCCGCCTCAGACTCCTCGGAACCGCAGCGGGTTTGGCCGTCTCCGCCCAAGGGCTTGTTGATTGCCGCCACCACTCCCCAAGACTTGGCAGCAGAAGCCGCTTGGCCAGGATTCTACGCTGGAGTACTCACCTATCTGCTGACGCAGTACCTGTGGGAAAGCACACCTGCCACTCGCCTGCTGGTGGCCTTCAACCAAGTGGCCAGCCGGCGGGAGCTGGGCCTGTTTGCCTGTCAGCGCCCCATCTTGGAGGGCAAAGAAACAGCTCGACGCATCCCGCCCTACTTCCTCGCCCCCCCTCAGGTGGCAGTCAGCGGCGTGATCCAGGAAGTGAAGGGGAATCGGGCTCAGGTGTGGCTGGGTGGGATCCCACCGGCGGCGCTGGGTGGTCTGCAGCCGGGTACTCTTTTGGCTCCCCTT
>NZ_JANSIY010000127.1:4796-6417 GCF_047462295.1 Synechococcus sp. H60.3
AGCTGGATGGAGACAGCTAACCCGCGCGAGCGCCAGGTGGATTGCCTGCTGGGCCGCATTACTCCAGAAATGGCCGCTGCCTTTCAAGCAGACGCTCTGCCCAAGCCTTTGGAAGTCAACGGCTACAGCCTCTTTTGGCCGGGGCGAGAATTGCTGCTCAATTCCTGCGGGCCGGCTGGGGAAGCTGCGGCTATGGCGGTGCAACGGCTGGTGCCTCGTCTAGCCCATCTGCTGGCGGCCAAACGTCTGCGGGCTACCCTCAACGCGGCTACCTCGCCGCTGGCGGTGGTGGGGGAATTGTCCACCAGAAGTAAAGCCCCCTTGCGGGCGCCACGGTTTGCCCAAGGGGCCTCTGCTCTTGCCGAGCCAGGCATCCCACGCTTTATGCGCGGGGATCCCTTGCACCTCATCCTGCGCAACGAAGGCGAGCAGGATCTGTTCGGCTACCTGTTGATGGTTGATTCCAGCGGGCAACTGCACCTGTTGGCTCCCGTGCCCCAGGAGGACTTTGCCCTGCCACTGCGTCTAGAGGCCAAGGGCAGCCTGACTTTGCCACCCCTGCCTGAGGTGGCCGGTGAGTCGCGCTCTGCCGTCAATCCCGATCTGCTCACCTGCCATGCCCAGGGGTTGACTGAGCTATTGTTTGTGGCCAGTACTCGCCCCTTGTCGGCCAGCTTGGAAGCCCTCAAAGCCATGGTCCGTCAGCAGGGGATAACCCGTTCGCCGATGTTGCTCAGCAAACCGCTGGAGTGGACGCAGATGCTGCTAGAAGAGCTGACCCGTCGTCCGCCCGAAGGGGATCCCGATCTGCGCTGGCTGGATCCCAGCCAGGCTGTTACCCTTTCCCTCACCTATTTGCTGGTCTAGCTCAGCAGCAGGGCAAACAGACCACAGAGGGCAATGCCATCGAAAACGCCGGCCCCGCCAATGCTGAGAATGCCCGAGCAATTGCGCCGCAACACTTCCGGCAGGTGCAGCAGATCGGCTCCAATCACCGTGCCCAAAACCCCGCCGGCAAAGGCCACCGCCGGCGCCTGATCCCCAGCCCAGAATAGAGCGGCTAGGGCTGCCGTGGCCGGGGCAATCAGAGGATTCATCTGAATGCCGATCCCGGGCACCACGTGGGAAGCGTAGTAGCTGACCACCGTTACCAGTGCCGTTACGGCCAGGATCAACAGCCCATCCGCCCGCCCAAATTGGTACAGGGCCAAGAGCACCGGGATCAGCCCTCCACCCACGTTGAGGGCAACCACCGTCTCCTGGGAGATTTTGGCCAACGGGATCCCCCAAAATTGCCGCATCCACAGGCTGGCCAGGTCCTCTACCAGAGTTACCTCGCACTTGACGCGATAGAGAGGAATATTGACCGAGCTGCCCACCAAGATGGCCAGCAGCAGCAACAGCGCCCCCTCCCGCGAGAACCCCAGCTTCCCCACTGCCAGCGCCACCACGTCCACCGCTAGCCCCAGCCAGAGGAAGGGCAGCAGCAGCACCAGCATCAAAAACAGCAACAGCGAGAACGGTAGGTAGAACATGGCAGGGATCCCCAGCTTTCCTCCAGCCTACCAGGACTCGGTTCAACTTTTCTTGGCCTCAGAGGGCAAGTAAGAAGTTAGGTTTG
>NZ_JANSIY010000128.1:0-4472 GCF_047462295.1 Synechococcus sp. H60.3
TAAGCTCTTAGCTTGCTATTGAAGGTAATTTTCAGCCCTAGGTTGCGACTCTTACACCTTATCGAGATTTTGCCTTTGTCTAAAAAGGGACAATCATCATCTTGTTACTCTGTTTTTTTCAAGCATCCTCGCGTCATCGGCTTAAGCTTTAATTGGTTTGATTGAAGACAGATTTGACGGATTTTGTTTGAGCGGCTGCCAGCTTGCCTGAGATCGATCTGTGCCGCTGAGGCGATCCCTCCCCAACCCTTCGTCCCCGGGGAAGGGACTTGGGAAGCTGCCTCTATCGCGAGCTTCATCGGCTACCCAGAGGGAGCCGCGGCTATACTGACCAGGGGAGGAGCTTGCCACCTACACTGAAATCAGGCAAGTTGATCCCGATACGTGGGGGTTCAGGTTTTGCTTACCTTTTGGTGCGTTCTAAGCTCAGTTCTTCTCGATGACCTTTTCTCCGCCGCTGACAGATTTTCTCTCCAGCCAGGCTGCTCCTATTCCCATCCAAACTCCCTCGACGGTTCCAGAATTGGTGCAGCTCCTAAAAGAGTGCCGCGGGCAGAAGGTGCTGCCGCTTGGGCAGGGGAGCAAGTGGGGATGGGCTCCTCGCTTGGAGACAGTGGATCTTATCCTCAGTACCCGTGGGCTGTGCCGCTTGATCGACCATGCAGCTGCTGACCTAACGGCGACGGTAGAGGCCGGTATGACCCTGGCGGAGCTACAGGCCATCTTGGCCGAGCGGGGGCAATGGTGGCCGGTGGATCCCCTTTACCCTGACTGGGCCACAGTGGGCGGCATTATCGCCACTGCCGATACGGGCTCGCTGCGCTGGCGTTACGGTAGCATTGGCGACCTAGTGCTGGGCATTACTTGGGTGCGGGCGGACGGGGAGGTGGCCAAAGCGGGCGGGCGGGTGGTCAAGAATGTGGCCGGCTATAACTTGACAAGACTGTTCGCCGGATCCCTGGGCAGCTTGGGGATCCTGACCCAAGTCAGCCTGCGGCTCTATCCCCTGCCGGCGGCCCAGACAACTTTGCTGGCCAGGGGATCCCTAGCGGACGTGGAGGCCCTGGCTCGGCAGGTACTGAGTGCGCCGGTGAGCCCAGTGGGGATGGATCTCTGGCTGAGGGCAGAAGGGCCACAGCTTTGGCTCAGCTTCCACGGCTCGGGGCGGGCAATTGCCCAGCAAATGGCCCAGGTGCGGCGGCTGGCTGCGGGGGAGTTGGCTTGGCAAGAGGCGGGCCCTGGGGCTTTGTCCATGCCCCCACCCGCTTCAGGAATGGTTCTGGCCAAGTTCGGCTGCTTGCCCAGCCAGAGCCTGGCCATTTTAGAGCAGTTTCAGTCCCTATTTCCCAAAGCTCAGGTGCAACTGCATCGCGGCTGCGGCCTGGGGCGGGCTTGGATCCCCCAGCCTGAGGTGGGATCCCTGCTACAGTTACAGCGCTACCTCAAGTCGGTAGGCGGGTTTCTCCTGCTGCTGGAGGCACCGGCAGCCCTGAAGACAGCTCTGGCCCACGATTTCGGCCCGACAGCAACCCTGATGCGCAAGCTGAAGCAGCAGTTTGATCCCGCCGCCATCTTCAGCCCCAGCTTGATATAGCTACTCCAAATCACGCCGAAACATGGCGCCGTTAGCGGGCCTGCGCAGGGATCCCCAGCATTGCCAGCAAGGTTTTAGCAGCATCCTGGCCGGAGAGCCAAGCACCTTCTACTCGCTCTCCGGCACACCAATCGCCGGCGCAGACCAACGGCAACCCCCTGCCGGCACTGGCAGGGACGTGGGTGCCCAGGCTGGCCAAACCTATCGTTTCCACGGGAAAAGCGTAGCGCCAGCGATGCACCTGCATCCATTGCGGCGAGGCCAGCCAGGGATCCAGGCGTTTGGCGGCGTGGGCCAGCAGTTCTCGACCAGCTTTTTCCAGCTCGGCGGGGCCAGCATCCAGATATAGCGACGACCACTCCGCCCCCCCGTGAAAGACCACCAGCGGCGGCAAGGGCTGCGGGCGCTTGCTGCTGTCCAGGGCCAGCCAGGCCAGCATCGGATCCTGCAAACACTTGATCCCCTTCCAAGGCGGCAGCGGCGTGCTCTCTGAATAGCCGGCCAAAACGGCAATGCAGGGCTGGTAGGCGGCGGATCCCAGCAGAGATAGCAGGTTGTTGGCAGGAGGAATCCCCTCTTGCAGCAAAGGCAACAACTGGGGAGCCGGGATTGCCATCACCACTGCCGCGGCCTCGTAGCACTGGCCGTTTTCGGCCTGTAATTGCCAGGTGGTTGCCAGCGGCCTGAGGCCAACCACACGCGTTTGGGTGTGGATGGACAAGGAAGTGGCTAGCTGTTTGGCCAGCATCGTCATGCCCTGGGGGCAGATGTAGCGGGGTTTCTCAGCATTGGAGTCCTCTGGGCGCAGCCCCTCTCGATCCAGCAGGTGCAACGAGCGCGTCCATTCCCTCAGCAGCCCCAGGCCCAGCAGCTCCTTCACCCAGCGATAAAAGCTGTCGGAATCGGGGGTCAGATATTGAACCCCGTGATCTACAGGCACTGTTTGTCCGGCATGCTCAACCCGCCGGGTGGCCATGCGCCCACCCAAACCCACCGATTTCTCCAGCACCAAGACCTCCAGCCCCGCCCGCCGCAGTTGCCGTGCACAGGCTAGGCCAGCCACCCCGGCGCCAACGACAACGACGTCCGCCGACTTTCCGCTGCCCAGGCCGGAAGGGGGCATTGCACCCTGGAGATTTTTGTCCGACATACAGAGCCTATCGGCTGCAACCGAATCCCACCTTCAGCTCCCGCCTTTGCCAAAGGGGTTGTTGCCCCTTTCGCCGAAGAGCTTGGCTTCCCCCTTGATGGCAGCCTTGATGATGTTGTAGGCTGCCCAGCCAACCACCAAAACAATAGGTGCCAGGACGATCAGCGGACGGAGATCCATATCCATAGTTTCATCCCCCTCTCGTAAATGGAGTAAATGGAAAAAACAAGAGCTTCCAGGGCTGGCACCTGCTGGGATCCCGAAGAGCGAAGCTTTTTGGGGTTTGGATCCCGCTTTGGGCGCGGCACAACTCCGGAAGAACGGCTATACCCAGAATAACCCCAGGCATACCCTCTCCCGCTAAGCCCTGACGGACTGGGGCAAAGACGTCCGCTCACGCCAGCAGGACAGGATCCCTGGATGATTTCTCAGAGTTGCTGCTTCAACGGACGGGTAACCCAGGATCTTCACACAGCCGGAGAGTGGCTGCTTCGCCGTTCCTAGCCCATTCTGCAGCAAGCCCGGGTTCTGGACAAGAGCTTGCCTTGTTGCCTCTTGCGGGGATGGGCCAATCGAGCTGGGCGAGAAAGTCCGTCACTTGCGCCATGTAGACTACGCCCAGAAGTAGCGCGGAAGTTTAGCCAGCTAGAGGGTAGCGCTCCATCAGGTAACAGAGGCAATCTTGGCGGATGATGCGGCTGTTGAGGGTGAGCATGCCCGGCACAAGGGGCACGCGGGTGCGAATTTCGCCATCTTGGGCGTAGAAGAAGCGATCCGCCACATCTTGGCCCTGCTCGTCTTGGACCTCCAGGTGGAAGCCGTTGTTTGTCCAGCCGATGCGGGTGTGGGGAGGGAGCTCCCGAAAGTTGAGGAGATCCAAATCGGGGAGAAAGCGCAGGTGCGGCTGGGATCCCTTGGGCTCTTCCCCCGCTTCCCCAAAGCTGAAGCTCACCTCCTCCGGGATCTTGACGATGGCGACGCTGTGAAATAGATCAATATCCTGTCGCAGGACGGGGCGTTGCGGCAGCGCCGACAGGTGCAGGCAGGCTTCCAGAAATTCGTAGGCATGTTGGGTACCGTGGGGCTGATCCGGCTTGCCACATTCCAGGGTCACCGCCGGGCAGAAGCGCCCAAAGGCCATACTCTGTACCCCTTCTGGCTTGGTGAAATAGAGGACGGTGCGCCCAAACAAGGTGGCCAGGTGCAAGGTAGAGCGATCTAAGTAATTGACACAGGCGTAGTGGGGATTGGTGCCCGTGTTGTTGTGGAGGTCAACGCTGACAAACACGCCGCGTTGCTGCATCTGCCGCAGGACGGCCTGAGCCATAGCGTGTTCGGGAGTGGAGCCGGGGCCCCAAATGCGGTTGTAGTCCGGTTGGCTGTCTAGCCGCCGTTGCCCGTGGCGGGCAGCCTGCACATTGCCGATGAAAAGGGACAGGGAACGGGGCAGTTCCCGCTGGACGTAGCGGCGCAGAAGCTGTCGCACCGCCTGCCAACCGGTGACCTCGTTGCCGTGCAGCAGGACGGAAACAAACAGAGGGGGATCCCGTCGTCCCGCCAGATGGATGAGGGTTGGCCCGCCCAATCGGTCGTAGAGTTGATGGGCTTCTAAATCTAGGAGTTGCTCCGGCAGGTGATCGAGAACAGTGAGCATACGGTTTTTTGGGCAAGCACCTCAACGCAAACCTTTTGGCTGCTTAAGAAGCCCTCACCCCCAGCCCCTCTCCC
>NZ_JANSIY010000128.1:4572-6355 GCF_047462295.1 Synechococcus sp. H60.3
CATACGGTTTTTTGGGCAAGCACCTCAACGCAAACCTTTTGGCTGCTTAAGAAGCCCTCACCCCCAGCCCCTCTCCCGTTGGGAGAGGGGACAGGGAGATTGGGGTAGCGAACTGTCTCATCCTTAGCTGGAAATAAACAACTGGCTGCCGTGCTTGTGGCTTAGGTCGTCGTCCTGACTTTTGAGAAAGCATCCCTCAAGCGGTGACTTATCCCCCCTGCCGGCTTCCCTAGCCGAGATCCCAGGTGTGTACCGGCTGACCTTGCCGCTGTCGTTCCCAGTAGGCACAGGTCAATTGTTGCATATCTTTACCATGCCGAGCCACGTAGCGGCGCTGCCAGGTGGCCCCATTCTGCCCCGACTCGACACGGCCGCGGAGAATGCCCAGGTACTCCTGGATGTCCTGGGGCGCCAAGTCCAGTTGCGCCAAGCCCGCCTCTGCTTGCGGGAGCAGCTCTTGCAACAACAATTGGCGCAGGGATCCCTGCCACCCCTTGAGCCAGGTGATGGGGGCCTCGAGGCCGAAGCGGGCGGCCGCGTAGAAATTGGTGCGGCACTGGGCGAAGCTCAGCTCCTGCTCCGGGGGAAGGGGTTGGGATCCCAGAGCTTGCACCAGGCCAAAGTAGAAGGCCGCATTGGCGATCATGTCCGGCAGGGTGGGGCCTGCTGCAGCCACCCGCTGTTCGATGCGCAGGTGGGGAACGGGATCCAAGCCGATGAGGGGGCGGTTCCAGCGCCAGATGGTGCCGTTGTGCAGACGCAGGTGGGCCAGCTCCGAGGGGGCAGCGGCTAACCTTTGCGGCAACACCACCGGGTAGCGGTGCAGATTTTCCCAAAACAGCTCCATTAGGGATTCCTGGACATAGCCTTGCCCGAAGGTAACGCGAGCTTGGTGGGTGGGGGCGAGGGGGGGTGGGCCATCCAACGCCTGCTCAAACACCGGGATGCGGGTTTCCGCCCACAGGTCGTGCCCAAACAGACAGGGAGAATTGGCTGCCAGGGCCACCAGGGGGGCCGACACCAGGAGAGAAGCGTTGAAGTAGCGGGCTGCCTGGTGGGGCGACACCTGCAGATGGATCTGAAAGGAGGTGGTGGCTGCCTCCAGCATAACGTTTGGGTGGGTGACGCGCAGCAGGGTGGCAGGCCCTGCGATCGCCAGCCCCAGGGGCGGGATCCCTGAGGGTTGCTCGCGCCGGTGCAGGTTTAGGATCTGCTCGTTGAGGGCCAGGTAGCGCTTGCGAGGCGAGATCATTTCCAAAGTGAGCTGCTGCTGCTGCAGCGTGGGCAAAATGCCGATCATCATCAGCCCCGCCTGCAGTTGCTCGGCCACTCGGCAGCAGTGATCCCAGGTCTGCGCCAGCTCTTGCTGCAACTGCCGCAGAGCCGAACCGACCAAGACCTGAGGCCGGCCGTTGATCTCGATGTTGAAGCGGGCCAGTTCCGGCACCACCAGCGGGTTGTTGACGGCCTCCAGGTAGGCGGAGTTGATCGGGGCCGGCTCTCCCTGGGGGGTGACCAGCCACGCTTCCAGCTCAAACCCACCCACCAGGGATCCCTGGGCAAAAGGTCGACAGGCGGGATCCAGCCCCGGCGCGGCGGCCAGCCAGCGATCCAGCAGATCTGTCTCCTGCTGCAGCCGAGCTTTGAACTCGGCAAAGTCCTCTGCGCCAAAGCTGAAGGAGGCAATCTCCTGGCCCATCGAGACAACTCCGCGGCTCCCCTGGATGAGAACATCGTAACTACTCTTATCAGCTAGAAACCGCAGGAGCCCCGCCCTGTACCC
>NZ_JANSIY010000129.1:0-6352 GCF_047462295.1 Synechococcus sp. H60.3
GTCGCCTCCAGCTTGGCGGCTTGCGACGCAGACACCTTGAGCTTGCAGGAGATAGTCAGGACTTGGGGCATGCCCCTATCTTTTTATTGTTGTCCGGCTTCTCGCATTCCTCCCGACACAAGGACTCCGTCCCGCTTCACGACTGGCTACGCCAGAGCGCGGGCCTCCTGCGGTTTCTAGCTGAAGAGACTGCACAATTGGGTTCAGCCGGGGAAGTTCCTTCTGCCTGCTTCTCTCACCAAAGGATGCTGCTGGGATTTTCCCGGCTTGCTCTTCTTAGTAGCCGACACTCACGAGGAAACCCAAGGCTTTTGCCCGGAGGCTGGTCTTGTTGCCCTGTGGAGCAGAAAGTTTTGGTCTGTTCAGCGCAAGGGGAAGGTCAGGCGGCAGCGGGTTTTGAAGCTGTCATCGGCTTAGGGCTCCCGTTGTGCCCGTTCAGGGCAGCGGGTGAGCCGGGCTTTTTCTCATCCTCCGACAACAATAGGTCGCGGATAAGCCGAGCTGCCGAGCGTTGCAACCAGCGGGAGGCCAATTGCCGGCCCAGTTGCTGGGCCTCCGGCTTGGTAGCTATCTTGGCAACAATGGGCAAAAGCTGTAGTGGCTGAAAGGCGGGGTTGCTGCTGAGGATTTCCCACAGGCGTTGCAAATGAGCCAGGCCGTCTGCGGTTCCGTTCCCCGAGCTGGAGAAAAGCACATCCACCAGCCGCTCCCGCAAGAAGGCCCCCCGTTCGGAAAAGATAAAATCGATGGCCTTTTCCAGGGATCCCTGCAGGTCGAAGTCTTCGCTGTTGGCGGCGTTGCGCAGCAGGTTCTCCAGGCGGTTCCAGCGAAATTGCCCTTGGTTAAACAGCAGCTCCCGCAGCGAGGTGCGCAGCTCTGGGGCCGGGTCGGTGAGCAGGCGCTGGGCCACATAGGGATAGGCTACGCTCAACACCTTGAAATTGGGATCCAAACCAATGGCGATCCCCTCCAGAGTGAGCAAAGAGCGGATGATCAGGGCGTAGTAGGCGGGCACACGGAAGGGAAAATCGTACATCACTCCCGAGAGCCTATCCGTGATGCTTTTAAAATTCAGCTCGGCCACGGAGCTGCCCAGGGCCTCGGCAAAGACAGCTTCCAAAGCAGGGATGATGGGGGTGAGATCGGTATTGGGATCCAGGAACTCCAGATCCACGTAGTCCTGTGCCAAGGCAACAAAATCCCGGTTCACCAAGTGGACGATGGCCTTGATCAGGCCGTAGCGCTGGTGGGGCTGGATGGTGCTCATCATCCCAAAGTCGATGTAGGCCAGCCGCCCGTCGTACATGGCCAAGAGGTTGCCCGGATGGGGGTCGGCGTGGAAAAAGCCATGCTCCAAAAGCTGCTTAAGGGAGCAGTTAACCCCAATCTCGATCAGGTGCCGCCCGTCCAAACCTGCCGCAGTGATCTTGTCAAGCTGGGTTAGCTTGATGCCGTCAATCCACTCCATCGTCAGCACCTTGGTGCGGGTGTACTGCCAATAGATTTTCGGGGCGTAGATGGAGGGGTGGCGGTACAGCTCCAGGAAGCGCTCGGCATTGCGGCCCTCTTGGGTGTAGTCCATCTCCTCGTAAAGCCGCCCAGCGAACTCATCCACAATGCCCACCAAGTCGCTGCGGATGCGGCGGAAGGTGCGCTTGGCCCAGGCGGCCAGACTGCGGATGATGTACATGTCCAGGGAAATGCGCCCGATCAAATCGGGCCGCTGCACCTTGACGGCGACTTTCTCCCCTGTGTGCAGATAGGCCTGGTAAACCTGCCCCAGGCTGGCAGCGGCAACCGGCTCCGGGCCAATCTCGCGAAAGATCTGCTCTACCGGTTGGCCGATTTGCGACTCAATGAGGGCAAAGGCGGTGGCATTGTCGAAGGGGGGCAGCTCATCCTGAAGCTTGGCCAGTTCTTCCAAAAAAAGAGGCGAGACCAGATCGGGACGGGTGGAGAGGGCCTGGCCGATTTTGATAGCTGTCGGCCCCAATTGCGTGAGGATCTCCCGCAGCCGTGCCGCGTGCTTAGGCCGATTTTTCAGCTCCACCCCTCGCCAGCGATCCCAAAACACCCAGGCCAACAGGCCCAAAAAGGGGGTGATCAACTGGAATAGACGCCCCAGCACCAGATCCCAGCGTCCCCGGTATTGCTCAGCCACTTGCTCCGGGTTGTAACGCAGGGCTGGCTGCGACGGAGGGAAAACAGCCTCAGGCCCCGCCGCTGCCGAACTCAGGCGATGCTGTGTTGCCACGGGTTTGGTTACTGCTGGTGTTGACGGTGTTGCGCCCATAGAAGCCCCAACGGATCTCGTAACACATCTTAACTTGCTGGCTCGGGTGCGGTGAAAATGGTCTTCTCGCCAAACCTGCGGCCGAACTCAGGCGAAAAGTAACACCCAACCGCTCGAGGGAAGCCTCATAGACGAAAGCTTTGTGTCTGAGGCGGATCCCTTACGGTTGCTTTCCGTGAGGACTTGCAAGCCCAAGACTGTGAGCGGGACAGCCTCAAGAGGGGCTTTACGGCGCTCTTTGATAGGGATTAAGATACGGCTGCAAACCGATACCAATTGGTGCGATCCTAGGCAAGGGATCTGCCACTATGCATGCAAGCTTCCTTCCCCACCGTTTTATGGGTTGATGGCTACAACATTATCGGAGCTTGGCCCAACTTAAAGAAGTTGGCACGTTGCTCCCTGATGGACTTGGCGCGTCTGCGCCTGGTGGAGTCTTTGGCCAGCTACGTGGCTTTCCGCGGCTACCGGGCAACTGTGGTGTACGACGCCTATACCCAGTTCACTCCCGCCCGACAGGAGCGCTCTCCCTCCGGCATCGAGATTCTCTATACCGCTTATGGGGAAACTGCCGACGCTTGCATCGAGCGGCTCTGTGCTCAGTTGCAAGCAGATACCTATCGGGTACGGGTAGCCACCTCAGATCGTGTCCAGCAGTGGGTGATCGGCGGCTACAACGCAGAATGGATCTCGGCAGAACAACTGTGGGCGGAAGTGCAGGAGGCCCAAGAGCAGATCCGGTGCATCAAGCCCAAGCGCCTACCGAGCAGGCGGGGTATTGATTCCTACTTGGACGCAGAGACCCTCTCTCGCCTAAACCGCTGGCGACTCTCCGGTCGGGATCCCATACATTAACTGGCGAGGTGCTCTGAGGCAAACCTGATACCGGAGCAGGGTCTCTCCCACACTGGTTGATATGGGTTGCCTAGGTCGCCAAAGCCCTTCTCAGGGTAGGCAAAAGCGCGATTTGGCTTCAGAGATCCAGATCTGCTTTAATGTAGCGAATGTAGTGAAGCCCCTGTTCTCTCCTTTGGGAGCTCATTCTAGGAACCCGACTATGGCAGATGGCGAATACAAGCCTGGACTAGAAGGCGTTCCGGCCACGCGTTCTAACATTAGTTTTGTCGATGGCCAGGCAGGGATCCTGGAGTATCGGGGCATCCCCATTGAGGAACTGACGGCCCACAGCACCTTTTTGGAGACGGCCTATCTGCTGATCTTCGGCAAGCTGCCGACGCAATCCGAGCTGGACAACTTTGATCAGGCCGTCCGCAGCCATCGGCGGGTCAAATACCGCATCCGCGACATGATCAAGTCGTTTCCTGAGTCGGGCCACCCGATGGATGCCCTGCAAACCTGCGTGGCAGGCTTGGGGATGTTCTATCCGGTGCGGGAGGCGGATCCCGACTATGTGTTTGGCACGGTTACCCGTCTGCTCGCCAAGCTGCCGACCATGGTGGCCATGTTTCACCAGATGCGCCAGGGTAACGATCCCATCCCCCCCGACGACAGCCTGGATCATGCCGCCAATTTTCTCTACATGCTCTCCGGCAAGAAGCCGGATCCCTGGCTGGCCCGCATCTTCGATACCTGTCTGATCTTGCACGCCGAACACACGGTCAACGCCTCTACCTTTGCCCTGCTGGTAAGCGCCTCTACCCTGGCCAGCCCCTACAGCAGCCTGGCCACGGCGGTGGGCACCCTTTCGGGGCTGTTGCATGGGGGGGCCAACCAACAGGTGATGAGGCTGTTGCGGCAAATCGGCTCGGTGGAAAATGTGCGCTCGTTTATCGAAGAGAAGCTGGCCAAAAAAGAGCGCATCATGGGCATGGGCCATCGCGTTTACAAGGTGAAGGATCCGCGCGCCACCATTCTGCAGCGGCTGGCCGAGGAGCTGTTCGAGCGCTACGGCCACGACAAGTACTACGACATCGCCCTGGAAGTGGAGCGGGTGTGTGCGGAGCTGCTGGGGCCCAAAGGAATTTACCCCAACGTGGACTTCTACTCGGGGTTGGTCTACGCCAAGCTAGGGATCCCGGAAGATTTGTTTACGCCGGTATTTGCCATTGCCCGGGTGGCGGGTTGGCTGGCCCATTGGCGGGAGCAGTTGTCGGATAATCGGCTCTTCCGACCCACCCAGGTGTACACAGGTGAACGCCAGCAACGCTACATCCCCATCGAGGAGCGGGGTTGAGAGCGGTTTGACAGAGCACTGGGCCGGGATCCAAACTCAATAGAGCCCAAATGCGTGGGTGAGGTGGTGCGTTGAGCCCTTTGGATTCTCCCCTTTGGCGAGACGGGTTCACCCTCTTCTTGAGCATTGTGGTGCAGGCCATGCCGTTTTTGCTCTTGGGGGTGTTTCTCTCCGGGCTGATGGCCGTGTTCGTAGAGGGATCCCAGTTGGCTCGTTTCCTACCCAAAGGCAAAATCGGCAGCGCGGTAGCCGGTGGCGCCCTGGGGTTCTTTTTTCCGGTGTGCGAATGCGGCAATCTGCCCGTGGCCCGGCAACTGGTGATCAAAGGGATCCCACCCTATGTGGCGGTGGCTTTTTTGTTGGCAGCGCCGGTGTTTAACCCGGTCGTGATCTTCTCCACGTGGATTGCCTTTCGCAGCATGCCGGAGCTGGTGGTCTACCGGGTTCTTTTTTCTTTTGGCATTGCCGTGGCCATCGGCTTGCTCTTCAGCGTGCAAAAAGATCTGGAGCCTTTGTTGCAACCGGCGGTCTGGCGAGAGCTGCAGCGCAACCGCTGCCAAGAGGCAGCTCTGAAAAGCACCTCCTGCTCGCCGTTGTTGCAGGGGGGCACCTTTTGGATTGGATCCCAGGACCATGCTCAAGGGGCTGCTGGCGGATCCCTGGCCACTCTGCAGACTGCCGAAGAGGTGTATCGGGCAGCGCTGGCCGCTGCCCCTGCTCTCTCTTGGCGGCAAAAGGGATTGTTGCTGCTGCAAACCTGGGCTAGAGAGATTCGCGAGCTGGGATCCGTGCTCATCCTGGGTTCGGCGATGGCGGCCTTTGTGCAGACGGTGATCCCGCGTTCGTTTGTTCTAAATTATGGCCAAGATGAACTGGTCTCGATCCTGATCATGATGGCCCTGGCCGGGATCATTTCTATCTGCTCGACGGTGGATGCCTTTTTTGCCCTCTCCTTTGCCGCCACCTTCACGCCGGGATCCCTGTTGGCCTTTATGGTGTTTGGGCCGATGGTGGACCTGAAGGCGATTGGCTTGATGCTGACTTTGTTCAGGCCCCGCGCCATTTTCTACTTGGTGCTCCTGACTTTCCAGTTCACCTTGGTAGGGGCTTTGGCCATCAATTACTACGGCGGTTAAAATCTTGGATAGGTGCTCCCCGCAGCGAACGATAGCTTAACTGCAGGGTCAGCGGCGATTAGGCTGAGATATTCAGAGTGCCAGGATCTCTGAGATTGAGAAGTTGGGCAGGAGGGCATTGTCCCGGCTGGAGCTGAAACGACTACATACGGGCGGCAGGATAGAACCGTGAGCAACCTATACTTTGCAGATTTTAACTTGTGGATTGCCCAAACAACCCAGCTCTTGCGGGAGGGACGTTGGCAAGAAATTGATCTAATCCATTTAATCGAAGAGGTTGAGGATTTGGGTAAGAGCGAACGGCGAGGGATGACCAGCCAATTAACTCGCCTTCTCCTGCATTTGCTCAAGTGGCAATATCAACCTCAGCGCCGCTCAGATAGCTGGCTGGATTCCATCACAGATGCGCGAACCCAAATTGAATTGGCCCTCGAAGATAGCCCCAGCTTAAGAGGATATCTGGCCGAGCAACTGGAAAAGAGCTATCAACGGGCACGCCGCCATGCAGCTCAGCAAACCGGTATGGATATCTCGGCCTTTCCGGAGACTTGTCCCTATGCTTTGGAGCTGGCCTTGGCAGAAGATTGGCTGCCAAGCCCCTCTTCTTTTGGAAGAGGAAACTCAGAGATCGCCTAAGGATAGAGACCTCTCGGCACTTTCAAGCAGAAGCCCGCCCTTGCCAACTGCGCATCTTGCCGGGGTTAAGCAATCCATAGGGATCCACTTCTT